>CAZHBL010000817.1:0-2444 GCA_964530105.1 uncultured Pirellulales bacterium
ATCATCTCAGAGAACCTTATTCGGTTCGTGTAGAAACCAGATCTGGCCATAAAATCCGACTCCCACCAACTTTCTCTGAACCTCAAATTGTTCAGTGAGCCGCCTAGGTGATCTTTTAGATCTACATTGTGAGAGCAAATCCCATTTGGACTAATTATCCGACGTATCTCCTGCATTGTTTGAAAAAACTCTTTTCTTCTAATGTGTTCGCATACCGCCTGGGACCAAACAAAATCAACAGACCCGTCAGGAATCGAGGATAGAGACGCTAAACCGTCCGTTGTGTAGACAGCTCCACATTGTTCCAAGAGTTCATCTAAGCAACTTCCTTCCTTCATACTGGGAGTAGGTAATTCTTTCATTTTCAAGAAATCTAGCATCCTAATGTAGGAGGTAAGCTCTTTTGTAGCAAAATTACCTACGTCGACCATGTAGCAAACCGTTGCCCCAAAACTGTAGGCGATCAGAGCAGAAAAAAGAGAGTCTCCCGGACCAAACTCCAAGGCCACAAAGTTCTTGCTCTTACTCGGGAAATCAACCCTGTCAAAATGTGACTTGAAGATCTTAAAGGCATAAGCAGGATGGGTCATCTCACCATGTTCAAATAGATGCAATCGACGACAGAAGCTCTTGCTACCTGGAAAACGAGATAGTATAATTTTAGCCAGGATTTTTGCTTGCCACGGTATCTTGGATTTTGCTGTCCTGATTACAGATTTATTCATTTGGAGCGTATTCGTAAGTCAGATAAAGGATTGAGAATCCCTCAAACATGCTCGAAACTGGAATCTCCCCGCGAACACCTTCTGTGCTCGACGAGGAATTCCCTTAGCACAACCTGTTGGCACTTTAGATCTTCAAGATTCTGCAACCTGCCGGTAAAAATACTCATAGTCAGAGACAATCTTATTCAGAGAAAAATACTTTTTTATTCTTTTCCGCGCTTCTCTCCCCAATTCCAGCCGCTTTTCGGCCGGCATCCCAAGAAGTTCTATAATGCCTTTCGCGAGCGTTTCAGGATCTCCCGGGGGAACCACCTTTCCGGTGCTTCCGACTATCAGAGCTGAATCGCCGACATTCGTAACCACGCAGGGAACCTCACATGACATGGCCTCACCGATTACGTTTGGAAACCCCTCGCCGTAGGATGACGAACATAGGATATCCAAACCGGGTATGATCGCTTCCATATCATCTCTCTCGCCCAACAGTTGAAAGTGATTTTTCAGATGAGGCGGTATTTGTCCTGCAAGTTTCTCGTTATCCCAAGTTATTCCTCTCCCAACTAAGACAAAACAAAGATTTTTGTTAGCTTCCAGTAATTGTGAAGCAGCCCTAACAAATGTCGGATGATCTTTCATGGCATCGTAACGTGCGATGAGACCGATCAACGAAATATCTTTTCCAACATGGATATCATGGCTGTTACTACTGCTCCTCTCACCTGCATGAAGACACAGCCTCTTCTTGAGCGCAGTTTGTATCTTCTGGTTGGCTTTGAATTTGTCAGTGTCGAATCCATTTGGGATGAATATGCACTCTTTTTCTCGATATCCCAGACTTCTATGGAATTTCAGCCCCGCTTTGGAATTGTATATAATTGCATTCGGATAACGCGAGCATATTGAACAGACGCGTATAACCCACTTTGTTAAATGACCATATCTTGTCAAGTCATGATAGGACCCTCTTATATTCCATACGATCTTTCTGACAGATGCCAGCCTTCCAACCACGAACCCCAATAAATCGGCATGGTAAAGCCAAGTCTGGAGAATCTGTGGCCTCATCAGTACTATTAGATGCCACAACCGAATTAGTCCAACTAAATTTATCTTCCATCTTTTCAAATTGAGTGCATGTACCGGTATACCTAGTTCAAGAATCTTTTCTCCTACAGGTCCTATGGTATCTAGACTGATAACGCGTTGGGCAAAAATTTTCCTGTCCATAGCGGGCAGAAGTTTCAAAAGCGCCATTTGGGCACCACCCACATCAAGAGTGGTAATCAAATGCAAGATTGTAATGGGTTTCTTATTCACTTTTAATCGGATTCCAGAATGTGTTCATATTGGCGCACTATCTCTTCCGGATGAAATCTTCTTGGCAAGAGTTGTTTTTTATTGACAATGTTATGACCTTCCAACCAAGAAATTATTGTCTTCCCCAGGGCTTCGATGTCGCCCGGAGAGACCAGTGCCCCCTGAGAGGCATCGTCGAAGATTTCGGAAACACATCCCTTACACTCAAAAGCCACAACCGGGGTTCCGCAAGCAAGCGACTCTAGCACAACATTCGGCAATCCTTCCCAACGGGAAGAAAGAACAAATAGGTCGGCATGGAAAAAATAGGGGTAAGGATTTCCCTGAAACCCGGGGAAAAGAACTGAATCTTCAACACCCAACGAAGAAGCTAAAGTCTTCAGTTTGCGCTCTTCGGGGCCG
>CAZHBL010000818.1:0-2442 GCA_964530105.1 uncultured Pirellulales bacterium
CCGACGCCTAATCCGGCAGAGTTGTCAATGTCATTATTGAAGACGGTCTTGACGTTAGTGATAAAATCAGCGTCATCAGCAACCTGCACGACTACATCAAAATAAACGCGGGCCTGCTTATGATAATGCCATACTACAATGGCATAAATCTCGTACATCCCTTCCAGGTCAATCGTGACGTTCTGTACAAACGGGCCTAACTCGACATAGCTGCCGTCGGCCGCTTCCTTATCACCATCGGTTATCATTTCGATCTCACCGATAATCGGCTCTTCATCACTGCTGGCAATCGGCTTGCCTAAGGCCACATTTTTTGTTCCTTCAGGAGCCAGGAACGGCGGACGTGCCTTGCCAATCGGTTTTTCGAGATTAGGTACTTTTGTATCCTGCGGCGTGCCGACGAACATCGGCTTGGGCAGTTTAATATCAATCGGAACCATGCCTGCAGTATCGGCAGCAGGGGCGGCCGGTGCTTCAGCCTCGACCGCAGCCGGCGTCTCGGCAACAGTTTCCGCCACCGTTTCGGCAGGCTCATCGGGCTCTTCTGCAACCGGTTTAACCGTACTCGGAGCGGGAGTTTCCGGAGAAGTTGCACTAAGGGACTGTTGGCTGGAGCCTTCGGTGGTGGGTTCTTCCGGGGATTTCTTGCAGGACGGAATAAAGCATAAAGACATCGTAATCAACACACAGACACAGATTTTCGCAATTGAACCAAAATTTTTCGTCATCATTTCCTTTTTCCTCAAAATTACCAATTTCATAAAATTAACGAAACTGCTCATCGTCATCAAACTACCCGGTACCCACAAAACCGGAACGATAATGATATCCTATTTGTATGACGTTGTCAAGCCGCTCAAAAGTATATTTTTTTCTTTTATTTGTGTGCCACAGAGGATACGACCCCAAAAAATCCGCACGCAAGTACCTGTTAATAATACGCTTAGTTTCAAACCCGAATTTCCATAAAAACACGGCAGGAATCCGGTATATTTCCGAATCCCTGCCGTACTAATCAATTTCTTCAAGCAGTGAGAATATTTATAACTTCTCTAAATATTACTCGCCCTTTTCTTCGCTCTAATCCTTTTCCACCGATGCGGGTGCCATTTCAAGGACCTTCGATTCCATGCCGGCCTTGGCCAGAATGAAGTAAAGCACGGCACCGACAATAAAGGCCATCAGCGGCGCCGCCGGGATGTTTACCTTGCCCACGAGCGGCAAACTCACGAGCGGCATCATGCCTACGATAAAGCCGACAACCCATGAAATCCAGCCGGCCAGGTTCCAACCGGCGCGAGGACCGGCCCATTTCTTGCCGGCCAGGATGTAATCGACCATCATCGCACCGCAAACAGGGCCAAACGATGCCCCGATTACAGTAAAGACGTCGCCAGCTTTGCCGGCCCATCCTGTTACTGCAAGGACGATACTGACCGCTGCACCGATACCTACGGAGATAAACGGATTGACCTTCGGCAACGTAGTCTTAAAGCTATTGGCTGCAATGAAAGACGAGAAACAAGCCGGTGGGAAAGCCGCGATAGCCAAGAGCAGACCCATTGTCTTGCCGGCTCCCGGAGAGCCCATTAGATCTCCCATAAAACCGGGATCGGCCGGATTCATAGCATACGCTCCGGTCTTGCCGAAAGCACCGGCAGCTATCAGAATCGCAGCTCCAGCAGCAACGATAGTCGCCAGAGCTATACCGATCAGGCCACCCATCTGGACGTCTTTTTCGTCTTTGTTGTTCATTCCGAAATCAACACCGGCAGCACCCGCGGTAGCAAAGAAACCAACGACAAACGCTACGCTCAAAGCCATGACACCCATAAAACTCAAACCACCGGTTGCATCACCCCCGGCGGCAACCAGCTTGCCGGCATCGAAATCACCAATTCCGCCCAGTGTTTTACCCAGCATGATGATTAGAATCACCAGGGGAATCAACGGAAGGAACGTGGCGATTTTGGCAACGTATTGGATGCCTTTCAATCCCACGAAGGCGGCAACCGCCGCCCAGATCACGGCAATCACCTTCGCAGCGGCGGCGCTTCCGCCGAAGAGAGGGGCAAGGGCCAACGAAGCGAAATAGGCATTTACACCAAGCCATCCGAATTGAAGTACGCCCATCAGAAAACCGGGCATCAAAAAGCCGCCCTGAACGCCATAGGTCGATGTGCCCACAACGTAGAGGGGAAGACCGGTTTTCATACCAAGCAGGCCCGGGACCACATAGAACAAAAAGTGGCACAAAAGCGCTGCTACGACCAAACCGAGAAGCGCAACGCCGACACCCTGACTAAGCACTCCACCGGGTGCGGCCCCACCGCCACTTGGCGCCTGGCTCCAGAACACGAACCACAAAAAGATACCCGCATAGGTAGGTGCCGTGTTCTTGTACCAGGGAGCCCTGTTCGAAGCCGGATTCGGCTTGGCCAT
>CAZHBL010000819.1:0-2439 GCA_964530105.1 uncultured Pirellulales bacterium
GGAGACAGGTTTTTCATAACCGCTTTGCCTATAAGCGAGTATGCCACCCAGCTCAGGACACAGCAGAAAATGTAAAGTTCGCCCAGTCCCAGGCCGCCCTCGAATATCTGGTTAATATTTCCTTTTGAGATGACTATTATTGCTCCGCAGACCGAGATGACAATTCCAAGACCTTTTACCGGGCTGATCTTCTCTTTGAGGAAGATTGCCGAGCAGATTGTAATGAATATCGGACAGGTTGCGATTATAAGCGACGCCCGGCCGGCCTCGATTATTTTGAGTCCCTTGAAGAACATGATGTTATAGATAAAAATGCCCGTAATTCCGAGCAGGACAACAGGCATGATTTGCGACCTTTTCAGCTTAGGGAGCTTTCCTTCGATTCTCCACGTCAGTAACAACAGAAGAATCGAGGCGATAGTAAATCTCAGGAAAGCAATTGAATAAGGCCCGACGTTTTGAGTCACGAGCCTGCCGGCAACGAAAGTGCCTCCCCAAAATATTGCTGTCAGGAATAGCTTGGCGTAAATTTTCATATAAAACAACCTCGATCTATTTTGTAGCTGTGCATTTTGGCCACTATGACCCTGACAGTCAACAGTTGAGAAAGTTTTTGTGAAGAATTGGTGTCACCTTCACCACATCAGGGCTGGAGGCGAATCCTGTCCGCCTTTGAGATCCGCCAAATTAAAGCAAAGCTTCGTCCTCTACCGGTGGAGCAGTGGCATCATAGCCGTCGATTACAGGAGCTTAAATAACTTCAATCCTGCACGTTTCTCTACTTTCTCCTGCCTTATTTGTTGCTATTATGGTGTATGTAGTGGTCGTAGATGGGGCAACCGTCTTTGAGCCCAGACTGCTGACGTTGCCTATACCGGGTTCTATGCGAACCTGATCCGCATTGGAGACCCACCAGGTTAAAGTTGAGCTTTGCCCCCCTTTTATCTTTGAGCGAGAAGTATCGAAGCTATGGATGGTTGGGTACCCGATGACTTCGACCGTGCGGGTTTCTTCGCTCTGTTCGTCTTTATTTGTTAAGGTTAGCTGATTTTGAAGCTGGCTAACCTTTTTCATCTCGGCCGCCAATTGAGTTGCAAGCTCGTCGATTCGTTCCCGGGCTTGCCGTGTCTCCACAGCAATCGCATTGCGAGACTTAGTGAGTTCGTTGATCTGAATTTGTAACTGCTCGCTTGAAGTGATAAGTTCGGTGATCCGTTTCCGTAGCTGGTCTCGCGAGCCGACAACTTCGCTGAGCTGTTTGTTCAACTGGTCGCGCGAGTCGGCAACAATGCTGAACTGTTCCTTGAGCTGGTCTCGTGTATTGGTAAGGTCATTGACCTGATTTTGTAACCGCTCGCGGGCCTGAGCAATAATTTCATTTTTGTCCTTGAGCTCGTCTCTTTCAGTCTCGGTTTTTTGTAAAGCTGCTTTGAGGTTTTGAAGCTCGGCCCTGAGACGTTCTAATTCAGCTTTTTGCTTTGCTCCATTTTTGCAGCCCGTCAGGGCGAGTGGGAATACGAATGCTATTATACATGTTAGAATCAGAATCTTTTTCATCGTTTCGCTCCTTTTCTTTTCAGCTAAGGTTAACGGAGATTTGCCAGACAATTCTTTTCGAATTTATAACCAGTTTTTTCAATGCGAACTCGCATATATACTGTTTTTCCGGCAGTACTTGTACGCCTGATTTCCCGGAATACAATCAATAAATTTATTTTAAAAAGCTCGGACCGCAATACGGCAGACTTACCACCGCTACTCCGTTGGATCAAATATCAAGATAATTGTACTTAATTGTCAGGAACCTGCCAATGATAAAGTCTTATAAAAAACTTTTTCAGAAATGATACATAGACATCGAAAAATTTTACGTTAGACCGGCCAGGGATTTTCTGTGGAGCTGACCTGAAGGACATATCAGCGGATTTAAAGAGCGATGGCAGTCAAAAATGAGGGATTTGCTTCGGAAGGTTTATAGCCGATGTTGGGCCGGATGGTAAAATCACGAGGAGTTTAGGACATTTTCTCCCGGCAAATCGGTTCTTAAGGTTATTTTGGCCTCATTGTTTGGATATTTCAAAGATAACCGTGCCGCCATTGGTGCAGTCGAATGGGTCAGGGCATTGAATATAGGCCTTGGATTTATCTTCTTTACCGTCTAATCCCCATTGGGCGGGATCGGAAACACACAGGGCATTATAAAAAGGCATTAAAGCCGCCAGTGCGTGCATGCAAACAGGAATGTCACTTACAAGCTGGTAACCGGCTTTGAGAACGAATGAATCGCCAAGTTTAAAAGTTGGGCAGTGGCCCCTGATTTCTTTTACCCTTACTACAATTTCCATGTCAACTTATCTCCATAATGAAAGTCTGTTTGGCAATACTATACTATTATGCCGCTATTATTGCAATATTATCCCGCCGGACATTAACTACTCC
>CAZHBL010000820.1:0-2438 GCA_964530105.1 uncultured Pirellulales bacterium
TCAAGAAGTCGCTTTTTGTTACTTTTTAGCACAATGAGGATGTTGGTTGCTGGTACTACGTTGGGAGGATTTTTGCTATTCGCTGTTGTCGAGGATCGTCATGAATGCTTCCTGCGGTATCTGGACGTTACCGACGCTTTTCATGCGTTTCTTGCCTTCTTTTTGTTTCTTCAGCAGTTTCATCTTTCGCGTTACGTCTCCGCCGTACAGCTTCTGTGTCACGTCCTTGCGGAAGCCTTTGATGGTTTCTCTTGCGATAATCTTGCCGCCTATGGCTACCTGCAGGGGGATTTCAAACTGGTGCCGGGGAATCGCTCTTCGCAGCCTTATGATCAGCTTGCGGCCTCGAGTCTCTGCTTTGCTGCGATGGACAATCAAACTCAACGCATCGACCGCAACCGAATTTACAAGAATGTCGATTTTGACAAGGTCACTGGCCTCGAAACCTGTAAACTCATAATCCATCGTTGCATACCCCCGGCTGATGCCTTTAAGAATATCGTAAAAATCGTATACGATCTCGGCGAGCGGGGCTTTGTACTCAAGTATTACCCTGGTGGTGCTCAGGTAATCGGTCTTGATGAGCTTGCATCGCCTGGACTCCGTGAGTTTCATAATCGCCCCGATCGTATCAGTGCCGGTTATTATCTCAAGGCGAACATAAGGTTCGCGAAGCTCTTCGATATGATTCGGAGAAGGCAATTGACCGGGCGACTCTATCCTCCTGACTGCACCGTCCTTCGTCAGGATCTCATAACTTACCGTCGGGGCGGTCTGAACAACCTCTATATCATTCTCGCGTTCCAGCCGTTCCTGGATTATCTCCATGTGCAGCAGGCCGAGGAAACCGCAGCGGAAACCAAATCCCAGCGCCGGCGAATTCTGAGGACTGAATGAGAAGCTTGCGTCGTTAAGGGTAAGCTTGTCAAAGGCGTCCCTCAGTTTTGAATAGTCCGTATTCGTGCCGGGATAAAAATCTGAAAAAACCATCTGCATCGGTTTTTTATAGCCGGGCAAAGGTTTTAAAGCGGGTTCGGCGTAGTCAGTTATCGTGTCGCCTATCGTCACGTCGGCCAGTTCGTGAATATTTGCTATAACATAACCGACTTCTCCTGTGCCGAGCTTGTCAACTGTAGTCATCTCAGGTGCAAATTTTCCCACCTCGGTGATGATATGAGTTCTGCCGCTGCGCATAAAGCTGACCTTTTGCTTCAAATTCAGGGACCCGGCGAAAACCCTGACGTAACAAATCACGCCCTTGTACTGGTCGCAGTGACTGTCAAAAATTAATGCCGCCGTTGGCTCGCTGCTTTTATCCTGGGGTGCCGGCAGGAATGTCACTATCGCCTCGAGAAGCTCATCGATTCCCAATCCGCTTTTTGCGCTTATCCTGAAAGACTCATTGGCATGGATCCCGAAAACATGTTCGATCTCTTCTGCCACCCGGTCGGGATCTGCCGCGGGCAAGTCAATCTTGTTGATTACACTCAAAAGTTCGACGTTGTTTTCAATCGCCAGGTAGGCGTTAGCCACTGTTTGTGCCTCGACACCCTGGCTGGCGTCGACTACGAGCAAAGCGCCCTCGCAGGCGGCCAGTGCCCGGGAAACCTCATAATGAAAATCGACATGTCCCGGGGTGTCGATCAGGTTCAGCATATATGTTTTGCCCTGGTGCCGGTAATTCATTGTTACCGCCGAGGCCTTGATGGTTATTCCCCGCTCGCGTTCGAGATCCATATCGTCAAGATACTGATCGACCCTTTGGCGGTCGGAAATCGTGCCGGTCAGTTCGAGCATTCGATCAGCAAGAGTGCTCTTGCCGTGATCAATATGTGCTATAATCGAAAAATTTCGTATATGTTTCGTACTCATCTCGAAAGTTTCGAAAATTGCTTCCTTAATCAAACCAGATGAATTTGAGACTGTTGATGGTTTTACAAGGATTAAAAATTAAATTAAAAACGGGCTCCGTTTTTGGAGGAGCCCGTTAGTTTTCCGGTGTCTTGCTTTGAATTAGCTGGGGATGACGTTGGTCGCACAAGGCCCTTTTTTGCCCTGTCCGATTACGAACTCCACCTTCTGGCCTTCGTCAAGAGAGGCATAGCCGCTCATCTTGACTTCCGAATGATGAACGAATAAATCCTCGCCGGCGTCGTCCGGGGTGATAAATCCAAAACCTTTGCTTCCGTTAAACCATTTCACTGTACCTGTACTCACTTCTATGCTCCTTTGGCCTTCTAAAGGCCATAAATCTTGTCTCTCGGCTTTTTATTAGGGAGAATATTCTTGAGAGACGTGAGAATATACTACACTGAATGCTATTATACATCGAGAACCAGCCGGAGTTCAAGAAAAATAAAAAAAATATTTTGATAGTGGAACGGTGGAGTGGGTATACGGCGGATTAAATGTCAAAGCGAAACGGGCTCCGCTTTGAG
>CAZHBL010000821.1:0-2431 GCA_964530105.1 uncultured Pirellulales bacterium
GACTGCCACACGCCCGAGCACAGCGGCGAATACGCGGGCAATGAGGATGCTTTTATGGAGAAAATTAAGCATTGGAGGGAACCAAACGCTGCCGGTAATGTCAAATAAAGAGAGCATAAGAGCACAAGAATATTAGTGCAAAGTTCAACCGACTTGTGTGCTTTCTATACTACTATGATAAAGACATTGCGAATAACAAGTGTTGTAGCAGCGATTCTGGCAGGCGTTTTCTTTGTTTTTCCTGTGGTTTATGGTGTTCGCAGCGATGAACGTATAGATGAATTTCTCAAACTACCAAGTTTGAGAGAAAAGTTCGAGGATGTTGCGGATAACCAGGCAAAGGCGGGTGAGAGCCGGGTATCGCCCCTTGTCGAGCAGGCAGAGGCTTTTGCACTATATCTGAATCCGCTTAAAGCAACGGTGCAGAAAGCTTCGCAGGGAGCCAAGACGACTGATATTGCCAGCAAACTGCCTGTTACGCCCAAATTCAAAGTTTTTGGCACCATCTATTTTGCAGGAAATCCGGAATTGTCGCAGGCGTTGATTGACGAACCTGGCAGGGGACGACACTGGGTCCGGCAGTCCAGCAAGGTTGGGCATTTACTTGTTGAGCAGGTAAAAGACGGTCTCGTTGTTGTTAAAAGCAGCAAAGAGACTTTCGAGCTTGTAATTGAAGAGAAACCGGATACGGCGTCTCTAAACAGAATATCCCCTGCTTCTTCGTTAAGAAGTAGCAAAAGCCCTTTAGAATCCACATCGTCGGCTTCAGGCAGAGCTGCCGCTGGTGTTAGAAGAACAATAAATATGCCTCAGAAACTGCAAGGAAACGGCGACCATGACGAAAAAATGGAGGAACTCGTAGACAAACTGAAGGATTTACAGAGAAATCCTGCTTCGGATAAGACTAATTCGGAACTCGACAAAGAAAAAAGGTCTGCCCGTATAGAGCAACTCATTTCAAAATTTAAATCTGCTCGTGTGAGTGCCGAAGAAGCAAAAAAGCTGGATAATATAGGTGAAAAGTTAAAAGGCATTCCGAAAGACACAAATCCATCACCGCCCGAAGCGGACGAGGGCAAAGTAGAAGTCAACCCACCCCAACCAGACACATCGGCGGAAGAATAGTCCCATGTCATATTTGTGAGTTCTGCATTGTAAAGACATTTCCAACTGCGATTAAGCTGCTGAATCCAGCTCTTTTTGGTTTCTATGAAGTTTTTATAAGCATTTACGATAGTTTTATAGGTCTTTAAAATCTAATATGTATGAATTTGTATTTAGTTGGTGTGCCCGATAAGTGTCAAAATTAAACTTGATCAGTCGGATGAATCAAAGATCGGCAGCTTCCGATTGACGTTCGAAACTCGAAGCTCAAAATACACCTATTTTAGTGAACATATTGGCGGTTTTTTACCTGAAAATCGGGAACTTTTGGCCTTTTTTTGTGTCTGATTTAATAGTAATTACTTTAAAACCGGCCCCCGTTGTTTTGCCTGGCAAGAGTGAGGCAGTGGGGAAGGGATTGATATCTTGAACTATCGGACGAAGGGGTGTTTCATGATGATAAAACAGCGTTGTTCTCACGGGGGATACAATTGGATTTTTGCAGTTACAGCAGCTTTTTTGATGGTCGGAAATTGTCTTTTTGCTTCGGAGCAGGCAGGTGCTTCTAAGGAAGCCGGTTACAAAATATTTCCTTTGAAACACATATCTGTTGAGCAAGGCAAGAATTACCTTGCCAAGGTCATGACAGGAACGGTTACGCATTTCCCCGCTTCGTCGGCGCTTTTAGTAACAGCCGAGCCGCGTGAACTAACCAAAGCAAAGGCTATTCTTGATCTTGTCGATGGGCCGGAGCAATTTGTCGTAAAAGAGATTCTTCCCATCTCAGCGGCCAGGAATATGCCATCGAACGAGCAGATTGCAGCAAAATTCAATCCCAGCTTGACCAGGGGAATATCAATCGGGAGCTTCTCCAATCCTCCGCGTCAGGACGCGGACACTAAAGCAATTATAGATATTCACAATGATGCAGTGATTGCTATTGTGCCGGTTAGATTGTTGGACAAAATCATTTCTGTAATAGGACAATTGCGGAACTCAGATACGCTCGAAGCACAGGATATACCGAAAGCACAGGATAAACCGGAATCTCCTGCTAAACGAATAGCTTCTGCTTTAACCGAGCCGGGTGAAGCGAGATTCCTTTTTAAAGCAAGCGGCATGGTCGAAACCGAGCCGAACGCTGCTGAAACCGTAGTCAAACAAGAGACACTGGAGCCGTCTGCTGCCGGCCAGGGTGGAAATATGCCATCGCTTATCGACGAAGAGCAAATCGTCAATTTGGCTTTGGCCGAGCGCCAGAAGCTTACAGTTGTCGAATTCCTGGGTTTGGTTGGTCCGTATTTGCAACTGGACTTCATGTACGAGG
>CAZHBL010000822.1:0-2427 GCA_964530105.1 uncultured Pirellulales bacterium
TAACGCCATAAGACGTTATTTTACAAATATTTATGAATTTTACAGAAGTGTTATCAAATCTCTTATAAAGGAGGAATATTATGTTAAAGAAAATGATATGTGTAATCTCTCTTGTCCTGCCGCTGGTTTTGCTCAATAGTGCCTCGGCGCAAATACTCTGGGACGACGGCGGGGCCGACCATCTCTGGAGCACAGCG
The DNA here is from genome assembly GCA_964530105.1 of uncultured Pirellulales bacterium. Lineage (GTDB taxonomy): Bacteria > Planctomycetota > Phycisphaerae > Sedimentisphaerales > Anaerobacaceae > JAFGPJ01. Next base: position 198 of record CAZHBL010000822.1, read on the forward strand.
ACAAACTGGGACACGGATATAATTCCGACCAGCATCGATCCGGCTTCTATCGACTATCCGGAGAACACGCATTGTGAGATCACGGACGGTATTACCGCCGAATGCGAGACACTGAGGGTCGGCAATGGCGGCGGCACAACAAACCTGGATATCAGCGGCGGCTCGCTTACTGCAACCGGGGCCTACATAGGTGTGGATAGTATCTTCGGCCACGGCATCCTGAATATGAGCGGCGGCTTATTTTCCACCGGGGGATTGCAGGTCGGCTGGGCCGGCACCGGGACGCTTAATATGACGGGCGGCACCATCGAGCTAAGTGATAACCTGGAGGTGCCCGGCCGGACCGGCACCGGGACGGTGAAACTGCTCGGTGGTACTATCTATGCATCCGATCTCCGCTTAACCTCCGATAAAGGCTTGATGGATATTACTACAGGCGTACTCATACTTGACGGCAATGATATAGAAAAAGTGCAACCCTTTATCGACGACGGCTGGCTTATAGCCTATGGAGATCGGGGCACGCTGAACGTTGATTATAATGTTACGAACGAAGGTAAAACTACGATAACGGCCACGTCACTGCTTAATCCGGTCCCCGCCGACGGTGCAACAATAGCGCCAGGCGAGTTGGTGCTGAGCTGGACTATGCTTGATCCGCTTTTGCCCGGTGACACGGTGACGGTCGATGTTTACTTCGCTGACGATTTAAAATTGCTGGAAGAATTTACCAATCCGGCCGCCATTCAGATTGTCAGCAATCAGAACGTAACTTCCGCCGTCGTTCAGACCCAGGCAAAGAAGCAATACTACTGGGCCATTGATAGTTATGTATTCCCCGGTGCTGCTCCGGCTCTGGGGCCTGTCTTCAGTTTTTACGTTGATAATCTGCCTCCCAGAGTGGACGCCGGCGCCGATATTGTAACCTGGCTGCAAGACGGTTCCAGGACAGGCAATCTGGATGCAACAGTTGTTGATGAAGAAGCTACCACTGTTCAGTGGTCGGTGGTTAGTGAACCGAATGAAGGGACGGCCGTTATTGCGAACGGTGATTCCGAGAATACGAGTGTTACCCTGTCGGCCGTGGGAGAGTATGTCCTGCAGTTGCTGGCCTCTGACGGCGAATACTCAGGCTCGGATACCATCACAATCAACGTGTATAACGACAGTTGCGAAGCCGCCCAGTCGCTGCCGGACTACGTACCTATTGTGGGCGATCTCAATGGGGACTGCCTGGTCAATGATGCCGACATGGCGTTGCTGGAAGAAAACTGGCTGAAGGATAATTCACTAACTGATGACTGGTACAAAGTCGATTGACCGAGAACACCATAGCACTATAGATTTTAGTTTACCGAGGCGTTTGATATGCGTATCAAACGCCTCGGCTCATATTTATCTGTATGTTAGGGCTTTTGTCATATTGTTTCTTTGGGGCAGGACTCTTGTGAATAACTGCAACGGGAAAAGGGTGCAGAGAAACCTCGACTGGATCCGTTGATAAAAGGAGGATACAGGGCTGAGGTGCGGAGGGAGAGGAAAAAGCGAGATACCCTCAGCCCTGTGAATGTGTTTTTTAATTTACAATTAGTATATCAGAAGGATCAGCACAAAGCAAGAATTTTTTTTTTGCAGAGAATATAATACCGAGTACAGGCATGTGGATAGTCCGGCGTATCCAATATGGTTGATTTATAGCCGATCTCCAACCGGCAACGTTCATACGTTTTCAGCCCGATTTTTTTTTGTAAATTGCGTCCATCAGCTAAAAAATGACATTTATTCGAAGTCGATTTATGCAAAATCAAGGTCTGTGGGGTCAAAATGGATTCAAGAAGTCACCCTGAGAATTCAGGCGTTTCCTGGCTCATGAAAAAGGTGGTTTCCCGAAGAATTCTGACGTTTTACAGCTTGTGAAAGCGGGGCCATTTTGTGGTACTTGTAGCGAGGTTGTTTCTTTCAAGACGTTTATTCAGTTCGCCCTTTGCCTCACCGGGACCAAATATAGAACGAACGACCATTCCGCCGGAAGAATCTTTGAGCGGTTACAAAAAAACTTGACTTTTCAAAACAGACGGGGGATTCTATTGAAAATGTGACTCAGCAACATAGCTGAGAAAAAGATATACAATGTTATATGGGAAATCCCAGATAAGGAGTATCTTATGGATCCGACCAAGATTGCTGTGTTTGTTATCGTTGCGCTTGTTGTACTCATCTTTCTTTTAGG
>CAZHBL010000823.1:0-2415 GCA_964530105.1 uncultured Pirellulales bacterium
GATTGGACGGGCGCCCTGTTTCTCAATTGCCTCGACAACATGGACATGATCAGCGAGCACTATTATAACTATAATTCCCACTTCGATCTGGCGCTCGCAAAGCAGGTGCCCAATGATCCCAACGAACCTCTCGTTGACTGGATGCGGCGTCCTGCCAACCACATACGTATCAAGTACGAGGAGTATCAGGACTACTTGAACCGCATACCCGCGCTAAAGAACAAACCTGTCCCCATTGCTTTGGATGAATACGCCTACGCCGGCGGCGGTCGCGGCAGAGGCAATTATAAGGTCGTTCCCGCCTATGCGTGGAATTTCCACGAAATGTTCCGCCACTCCGATCTCTACCAGCTCGCCACGTTGACTTTTATTACGGGTACGTACAGTGCCGCAGGTGGCCAAGCCGTCCTCAACCCTGTCGGCATGCTCTTCAAGTTCTACCGCGACTACTACGGTACCATTCCCGTAGAGACTTCAGGTAACTCCCCGCAGCCAAAGCCTAAGGATCCACCCGGCGGCGAACAGCCGGTAGTACATGCCGGCAGCGATACCTTCCCGTTGGATGTGGCCGCTGCTTGGACGACCGACCGCAAGGCCCTTACAGTCGCCGTTATCAATCCGACCGAATCCCCGCAGACCCTGAACCTCAAAATCCTCGGTGCGGAGCTTTCCGGCAAAGGCACCCTTCGCCGCATGGCCCCATCGAGTCTCACAGCTACAGTAGTGGTCGGCCAGGAACCAGATGTCAAGATCGAAGAACAAGCTTTGGATGCCATCCCTACGAATCCAACCTTTGCCCCCTTCAGTGTCAATATTTATGAATTTCCGGTAAAACAATGACAATACGATTAGAAGGACTGATCATGAACCTAATCCATTATACCAATTCATTCCGCTTAGTCAGGCTTATCATGCTTCTAATGGGATCTGTCTCTATTTGGGTTTTGCCTGCGTTCGCCCTTGACGGCCAGATCCAAATTCACGATCCATCCACCATTATGCTATGCAATGGTAAATACTACACATACGGTACAGGCGGTACTCCATTAGTCTCTGACGACGGCTGGACATGGCGTCGCGGGGTCACGCCCGCGCGTCGCGGAATGGCCCCCGATGTCATTCATGTCGGCGACCGCTACTACATGTATATTTCCTCTAATCCCGGTGGGCAGCCACATTCTCAGGTCATAATGATTTCGAGCAAGAGCCTCGATCCTGAATCCCATGACTACGGATGGGAAGATGGCGGCATTGTTAACTCGACTGATGGAATTGAGTTCTGTAATGGCATCGATCCGGGGCTCTTTCTTGATCCTATTGATGGGAAGATGTGGATGACCTTCGGTTCCTATTTTGGTTATATTCGGGTTGTCGAACTCGATCCCAAAACCGGTAAACGCATCGATAATAAATTTACAAACATCGCGATCAACTGCGAAGCCTCAACCATTATTTATCACGAAGGCTGGTATTATTTATTGGCTACACACGGCTCTTGCTGTCGCGGCACTGACTCCGGCTACAATATTCGCGTGGGCCGCTCAAAGAAAGTAACCGGTCCCTACATTGACCACACGGGTCTCGATATGATCCAGGGCGGCGGCAAGCTTGTCATCGGCTCCGGCGGGCGCGTCATCGGCCCAGGCCACTTCGGCCTGCTTGATCTGGGCGACGGCGTGCAGAAGTTCTCCTGCCATTTTGAAGCCGACCTCGACAGGGGTGGCAGCAGCGTGCTCGATATCCGCCCACTGCTATGGAAGGAAGGATGGCCCATCGCCGGTGATAACTTCAAGGAAGGCACGTATGAAATCGAATCCGTGCGCACCGGCACGTCACTCGAGCTTACTGTGGAGGGTGTGCCAGTCGGTGGTAGACGTAGTAGAGGCGCGAGAAGAATGTTTGGTGGCCAGGACGGTGTGATTCAGCCGCAGGATGTCGCGCAGATTTCGACGAACTGGCCTGCCGGTAATATCGGCATTCGCATGGCCAATTATATGTGCCAGGCCCAGCAGAAATGGGCTGTTACGCCCATGACCAACGCCGGTGGCTATCTCGGTTCACCGTATTTCAAGATCACCATCGCCGGCACTGACCGTGTGCTGGCTGTGGGCGAGGACGGCGAACTGGTCGCCCTTCCTGCCTTTACGGGCGGACACGAACAGCTCTGGCGTCTCGACCAGCTCATTGACGGTACTTGGCGTATCATGCCCAAATTTGCCTCTACTGCCAATGAATCGCTCGTCCTTTCAGCCATCGGTAGCAGCTTTGCGACGCTCGCCAAGTTCGATCCTATCAGTGACAAACAACGCTGGCTGTTTAAAACGCCTTGACAATCCATCGAGAAATGGACACGATAATGAAAAATCGACAATCTATCAAAGGACATCCCATGATTACACTCCGCAACATCCAGAA
>CAZHBL010000824.1:0-2406 GCA_964530105.1 uncultured Pirellulales bacterium
GCGCCTGTAGCTCAATTGGATAGAGCGTCGGTCTACGGAACCGAAGGTTGGGGGTTCGAACCCCTCCAGGCGTATTTTCTTTTCTCTTCGTTGTCAGCCGGCGCCAAGCTGCTCGAATCGGCATCTATCTGTTCTATTTCCAAAAGGTTAAAAGCACTACATGCATCCTGCTGCCCGTCCAGTTGCGTGGGGAATCCTATGTGGGAATCCTATGCTCCCATCCATCACGTTTAGTTGTATTCTTCGAAGTTCCACATGTCTTCGGTCATCTTTTCAGCGGCTATCCATTCTACATGCCAGTCGAGAAACAGACAATTGCATCCGTTTTTATGCCGAGCCCGCGCTACCCGCCTGCCCCCGCTGATGTCCTGACTTTCGGAGTTTGGCAGATGGCTTGGACGGAACACGTCACACCTCGTGACATCCCGGTCGGTAGCCTTTGTGATTATAGTCCTCCATGGTCCGTCCTCGTTGTCGGCAAGATAAATGCTCAAAGCCGGTTGCTTACAGGCGGTCAATATAGTTGGCGTCCCCTGCATACGCCAGTCGCCATCACTGTCATTGCCCCAGCCGTTGACGACGTAGCAGACGGTCTGCCTCTTGTCGGGATAGCTTGGGCAACGAAATATCTTAACGTTACGATAATCGTCATTGACGGCCCTCTGTGACAAAAAAGGCATGAAAAGCTGGAACCACGGCTTTATGTCCCCTCCCCATTCCGCCGAGCGTGGTATTAAAAAACCGTACTCACCGGCATAAAAATTGGCGGCCAAGCCGATTTGACGCAAATTGTTCCGGCAGACCATATCCTTGCCCTGCTCCCGGGCCTTCCTCAGCACCGGCATTAATATTGCCATTAACAATGCAATAATGGCTATCACTACCAGTAATTCTATCAGCGTAAAGCCTCGTCTTTTGCGCAGAGCGGGCAGCATTTTCCACCTTTCAATTCTATTATAATACCAACGCCGTCTTTAAATCACAACAATCTGCAAATGAGCGACCTGTTAATAGTAGAAGGCTGTTGATTTAGCATTTTTTCGTTGCTTCTCGCGTATATTTACCGTTTAACAGCAGAATAAGCTGGGCAAAAAAGCCGGCTGCCAGCAGGATCAGGGCAAACCAGTAAGGCCAGTGGAGGCCGAGGTTCTTTGCGAAGTATCCGCCGGCGCCCGAACCGACTATGACTCCGATAGAGATTGTGGTTTCGTGAATAACCATCTGTACGGAGCGTTTTTTTGTGCCGCAGGCTCCGTAGTACAGGTGCGAGCTGTATGCAAAACCGAAACCGCAGCCCATAACGACAAATGACAGGGCAAATACCGGCAGTGACCGGCCATAAATAATCAGCACAAGTGATACTGAAATCAATACCTGAACCGCAAGTAAGAAACCGGATTTGAAGTGCCAGAAGGCATATCTGCCGGCAACCGTCATCACAGTAAAATTAAAGACGCCGAATATCGTGACCATTACACCGAACCATGTCTCGGAAAAACCGATGTCAGTAAAAAGCAGCGCAAACTGAGAGCGAGTAACACCCAGGCAGGCCCAGGAGCTGAACAGCGAAATACGCGCAATCCAGCGGAACCGCATAAGGGCGACCCTGTTATCGCAACCGACGACGGGTTGAGTTTCCTCGTCACCAAACAGACTTGTATGGACCGAGCCGTCAGTTGCAACGCTCAGAAATAGAAAGCAGACAAACATGCCGGCTGTGGCAAAGACAATGGGAAACACCGTATTTGTCTCGATAAGGATACCGCCGAGCAAAGGGCCTACGATAGCGGCACCGGACCAGGCACCGTTGTAGGTTCCAAGCCGGCGATTCAAGGTCGGGCCTTCGAAGTCCTCGGAGACCCAGCTCATAAGAAAAGGCCAGAATAGTGACATGGCAGCTCCGGCCACCGCCCCGGCACCAATTACGGTCCAGATCAGCGTCAGGTTACCAACCAGTTCCTTTGACAGGATCGCATAAACTATCACGCTCATTGCCAGGGCCGATACAAAGGCAATGGCCACGGCGGTGCGCGTGGTATTCTTAGGATTGTGCTGACCCAGGGATGCGCCCGCCAGGAGCAGACAAACCAGGTAGCCAAACATATTTGCAGCCCAGGCGTAACCGACGTGGTCCTCCGAGCCGCCGATGTTGCGAACGATAAAGGGCATAGTCGTCCACCATGCGCTGAGACTTATAGCCATCATGAACGCTGCGCCATACAGAGGACGAACGCCATGTAAAGTATTTGTCGGATTTTTGTCAAATACACCTTTCATTGTCTTGCACCTAAGAATGGGCCATTCTATCGCCGCTGCGATAGAATTCCACAAGATAATGGCACAGAACAATGAGTAGAAAATATGGAACGACCGGCGCCGTGATTGTAAAAGTCGTCATGAGCCGAT
>CAZHBL010000825.1:0-2405 GCA_964530105.1 uncultured Pirellulales bacterium
GGAAACTGTCCTTGAATCTCTCGCCTGCCAAGGCCTGTGTCAGGTAATCATGCATCTGTCGCAACGCCTTCTCGGCATCTGTGCCGCCCAGGTGACCTCCAAGTCCTAACGAGTTAGCAGAATTGGAGAAGAGCTCCACAGCGGCCTCGATGTCCATCTCACCATTGCCCCACAGCTCTGTGTCACTGCCGTACTTGATCACGTACAGATAGTAACGCGGTTTGATCACGACTCCCGAGCCCCTGACTTCGGAGCATCTCGACAGCAACTCTTCGAAGATGATGCCAACGTAGCGTTCGACCCATTGGTACTTAGGGTCTGATGTCCCCGGCAGTTTCTCCGCCATGCTGCCGCTGTCGTCCAGAACTAAACCGATCAAGCCTGGCTTAACGCGACTGATTTTTTGGTCGTAAGACATAATTGTCTCCTTTTATAAAGCGTACTGAATGTTCATTTAATGTTTCCAAAATCAGCGATCGTGTTGATCGTGACTTGATACACAAGTGACTGCCCGTTCATCTTTAGGAGGTTCATGACGTCACCCGTAATCGGTACAAACCAATAACATGTTCTTCTCCTTGAACTCAAAATGGTTAGCGGCGGAATACTCATCAATTATCTTGCTTTCGAGTTTCTTTATTGAGCCATTTGAAAATGAGGACGATAATCAAAAGGATCAAATTGAACGCAATTGCCGCCTGTGCGCCCCTTGGAAAATATCTGAATTCCGATAGACTTTCACAAAGCCACAAGTAAGCCGGCTGAACTGCCCTTAAGAAATCTTTCAAATGGATCAAAATCAGAATTCCAATAATAGCTGTGAAAATTTTCTTTAGACTTAAGGTTGGCATAGCTATTTCCTTTTATTTATTTGCGAGCTGAATTTGGAAAAATGCAGATATTCAAATTTCGAAAGAAGGTCAGAAGGTAATGCCGAAGATTTATTGAAATAGGATCTTACTGCTTTGGCTGTCACAGCATCTTTGCATAGCCACACTATTTTTTCGTAGGCGGTATCCTGAAGCTTTGTGGCATTGCTTAAAAGGTTAGAGGTTGAAATGGTTATTTCATAGGCGGTCATTTTACCGGACTTGTCGATAGTGGTAACATCAACGCTTGCGCCTTTTGGGCCTATGGGAGTTTCGACCTGAACCTTCGAATGCGCTACATCTTGCTTCAATATGTGTGCGGCCAACTGGACATAAAAGCTATGTTCAATACTTGCGTTTCTTTCATATGGGCACGGGTAACTGAATTTGTCGTAAGCTTTCGGAGTCGGTAATAAATAGACGCTTTTGCCCGACATTGAATGAAGCAGGTATCCGTCTTGGATAGCAGTATTCTTGGCTGTTTCGTAAATCCTGACGGAGAAATCTAATCTTGCGATACGCCCTGTGACTTTATCGTTTGGATAAGAAATACAATCCAATACGAGTTTGTCAACGGAACTTTTGACAGTTGGTTGTTCGTTATTAATAGTTTTGGGTATCGCTGGCACTTGCTCTGTTTCTTTTTGTGGTATTTTTGTTAAGGAATGCCAGGGAACAATCATGTTTGAATAGTCTTCGCTTGAGACGTTTTGTGGTGGCAGATCTTCAACAAATGGAGCCCATCCGTGAACGGGATATGGCCATGCCGAACCTGAGATGAAGGCTAAAATTTCGCGAGTCTGAAATCTTAGAATAGCGTTCTTTTGTGCCGGGTTAAGTGACATAAAGCTTTGGATAACTCGAAGGTTTTCTTCACCGTTGATATTTCCGGCGACTATCATAATGCGGCTTAAAGACAACACGGCTGGGTCTATTTGTGCGGGTAGCTGTGTTGCAAAAATAACACATATTCCGGCAGAACGCAGAACGGCCAGGATATGCCCGAGTGGAGAAGTCCTTTTTTGTGCATCATACTGATTGGCAACACCCGCAAATCTGGTCGCATCGTCAATGATTATGACAAGTTGTATTTCTTTGGCCTCAGGAAGATATTTTGCTTGCTGGTAGAGCCAGTATAGTAAAAAAATGATTAGCGCCTTGCATTGCATTTCGCTGGTGAGACTTCGAGCGTTTATGACGGTGTTTTCGCTAAGGAGCCATTCTATTGACAGCCCTCCTCTACAGTGGAAAAGATTTTGCTTTCCGAGAACTAACGAAAAGGCTGTCTTTGCAGCGCTATGATAACCGATTTCACGGAAATTTTTGGGCTTGATTGTAAGCAGTGCTTCGTATATATCGCGAAGGCAAAGAAATGTCTCTTCGCTGGTTTGTCTGGTATATTGCTGAAGCTGAGAGATGGCAATATCAGTTGCCTGATTTAGGAAATCAAGACCGTAAATAAGTGAGCATACATTTGCCAAAATTGGCATGAATTCGTAAATGAAATTATTTTGGTTGGCGTTGGCCGGCGATTTT
>CAZHBL010000826.1:0-2403 GCA_964530105.1 uncultured Pirellulales bacterium
CTTGCAAAAAAAAATGTTTTCCTATAAACTTGAATTATTATAAGTCCGGTCTGTTCTTGAAGCTGGAGAGTATTGTAACAGTAATTTGTAAAGAATTTCACTAAGAGGGTGGTTTTTTTTGGCAGGAGGTTTATTTTGAGCAAGCCAAGTTTCTTGACCCAATCTATCGGCAGGAAGTCCCTGTCTATCGTAGTGGTATCTCTTTTACTGCTTATAACAACAGTATTTGACGTGGCTCAGTCGCAGGAAAAAGGGTCGGCCGACCGGGAGGAAGCATTCCGGCAGATCGTCCAGAGCTATGTTCAGGCTGGGAAGAGCGAATATGACAAAGGTTACTATGAGCAGGCGCTCAAAACCTTTGTTATGGCCCAGGGATACCAGGAATATCTAACCGCAACAGGGCGTGAGGAGCTGTATGCGCATCTTGAAAAGACAAAGGCAGCAGTAGCCCAAAGAAAGCTTGCTCTGGAGAAATTTCAAGCAACCGATGAATTGATTAAGCAGAACCAGCTAATCGATGCCAGGGCAAATCTTGAAAGCCTGAGAAAGAATGAGTATTTAACAAAAGACGAGCAGACGCAAATCGCAACGGTGCTTAAACAAATAGAGCTTCAGGCAGCAAACGATAAAGCATCTCTTCAGATAACGGCAGAACCGCCGGAGAAGGCCAAAGAAGACATCGCTAAACCAGTTGAACAGCAAAAAGAGCAGAAACCAAAAATCGTCGACCTTTATTACAGCAGCATAGAATTTGATCGTGCCGGTCAGTTAGAAAAGGCCCGCGAAGGTTATGTCAAAGTGGCAACCAGCGGCCTGATCCCGCCGCGGATGAAAAAGGATATAGAAGGTCGTATTGCGAAGATAGACAGTCTTTTGTCCCAGAGAATCACAAGCCAGCCGGTAGGCCAAGAGAAGAAGTCTGAGATGATTGCGGTTATTGAGCCAAAAGTCTTCAACTTCGGGGCTGCGGGGTCGGAAGTAAATGAGCCGGAGCTTGTGGAGCCGGAAGTTGTGGAGCTAAAGCCTGCACGGCCACAAGCGACCGCGATAAAAGTCGCTTCACCGGTAACAGGTGAAGGCACTTATATCGAACAGATTAATAAAAAAAGGAATATCCTTCGGACCTACACCGGAACAGTTGTTAACAACGCTATAACCAAAGCCAATAGCTACATGGGCCAGGGCGAATTCGATAAGGCCAAAAAAGAGATCGAGCAAGCTGAATTTACGGTGAACGAAAACCAGATACACCTTGGAGATGAACTTTTCAAAGAATACAGCAGCAAGCTCAAAACACTTAGTGACGAAATTGTCAAGAAACAAAGCGAAAAGGCTCAGCAAGCCGAACAAGAGAAACGCAAAGCAGCAATAGAGGCACAAAATCGATTTAGACAGCAGATGGAGGTTGACAGACAGAATAGAATATCCGTGCTGATGAAAAACGCGTTAGCTTATCAGAAGCAGCAACAGTACGAAGCGGCTCTCGGTCAATTGGTAAGCCTGCTTGCATTAGACCCGCAAAATAACGAAGCACTAATACTCAAAGACACTCTGGAAGATATGGTTTTCTTCCGGAAACAATTAGACGTTCAGAAAGAATCAGACAGGCAAAGAGCAGATATTCTGCTCAAAACCGACGAGTCCGGAATTCCGTATGCTGAAGAGCTTACCTACCCCAAGAATTGGCGTGAGATTGTTCAGAAACCCACTCGCCAGCCGGACAAGCCAATCGGTCTGGATCCGGCTGACGTGGCTGTGTATGAACAACTCGAGACGCTTGTTGACTTGTCGAACTTAACATCTTCAACGTCTTTTGCCGATGTGATAACGCAATTAAAGAGTTCCGTAGATCCTCCGTTACAGATACAGCCTAACTGGAGAGATTTACTCGATAACGCGCAAATTGATCCGACCACACCGGCGGGGATGGACCCACTGACAGGTATTAAACTCCGCAAGGCACTGGAGATTTTATTGGCCGGAGTTTCGAGCGAATTCGCAGAAATCAGCTACGTTGTGGATGAGGGTATAATTCTGATAGCAACCGTCGACACGCTGCCTAAGAAAATGGTGACTCGCGTTTATGACATTACCGACCTGGTCGGTCAGCCAGCCCAATACGGTGGCATGCAGGGCATGATGATGGGCATGATGATGGGCAATATGGTAAGCAGCTCTGCAACCCAAGGCTACACTACAAGCACGGGCCCTGGCGGCACCGGTGGCACGGGCGGCATTGGCGGCACGAGCGGCGGCGGCTATGGCGGTGGCATGGGCGGCGGAATGGGCGGCTATGGCGGCGGCATGGGCGGCGGCGGCATGGGTGGCATGGGCGGCATGGGCGGCGGAATGGGCATGATGGGCGGCTGAATGGGCATGATGGGCGGCGTAATGGGCGGCTAT
>CAZHBL010000827.1:0-2401 GCA_964530105.1 uncultured Pirellulales bacterium
GGTTCGTTTATTTCAACTGCCCCGAAAACAGGCAAAAGATAAAGGGCCTCTCGGCAATGTTAGCCGTCCCGTTCGAGGAAGACGACCTTGAGACGGCCGGGGGAGTTGTCGAATTCTTCCAAAAGTCTCTCGCGTATCTGGAAATAAAGCTTCTTGGCCAAATCATCGTCCCCGGCGTGGGTAAAAAGGGAGCCATCCGAAGTAAGCCCGAATCCCTCCAACAAGCCTACGATCTTGGACGAATGCTTGCGTAATTCAACGGCCAAACATGGAAAAAGAGGAAATTTTAACCGACTTTGTCAGTATTATTGCCACGTTTTCCATTTTGCAGATAGATCGCGGAGATGGGATTGTGGGTTACTTTTTGCTGGGGGATTTTTAGTGCATCCAGGGCTTGCCGGATGGCAGAGCCGGCTTTTTGTGGGTCATTTCCTTCGAATTCCAGCTCAGCGGTCCAGCCGAGACCTTCAATGTATTCAACTGCAGTGAAAAAACCGTGCCGGGGGACTTCCCAGAGGCAGGCCTTTTCCTTTCTCAACGAGAACCAGAATTCGAAGCCGAGATCGTCCAACAGCGCCCGGCACGTATCGAGCGGGCCCGTGAACAACGGCAGTTTGCCTTCGGGGTAAAGCGAGCGTTTGAACTGCAGGCCTTCGATCGAGATAATTTCCAGCTTGACGAAGTAAATGGTTGAATCTTTTTCCGGCTGTATCCACTGCCTGATTCGGATGTTCTTCTCGACAGGGTCCCAATGCCCAGCCGACGGCCTGTAGTAGTGGTCAGTAAATTCGTACGGAAAGGCAATTCTCGCCCCCAGGCGGCCAAGTCTCGCTTGAAAATCTTGAATGTCATCAATTCCGAACCTGACTTCGCATTCGTACGGTTGCGTCATACCCTGATAGTATCATTCTAAGCCTTTGCCTGCCAGGAGAATTCACATTCTTCAAAATACGCTAAACCTGCGATTCACGATTGTTCGGGAGTTTTTCTTGACGGAAAGGCGGTCAATCTGGTATAAGTAGTATTGTGAACCTGTGATTTTTGCTTCTTGATGAACCGCGAAGATTGCGTATTCATTAATAAGGAAGGAGGTAATGCCAAGTCATGAATAACCATCTCGAAAAGGGCAAAATTTAGTAAAGCTGTGCGTTTTGTCAGTTGTTGTACTGAAAAATAAGAGTTTTGGTATGTGGACAAAGCACATTCGTTGTTATCGTAATTTTTTATAGGGGCAGTATTATGAGAACTCGAACAATCTGGTTGATAGCTGTGTTATTTATTGGATTCATAGTATGTAGTACCAGCCACGCACAAGATGAAAATGGAAATTACTTTCCGAACGGCGGCTTCGAGGACGGTGTGCTTGGGCCGTGGTATGTATATGGGGGCGCCACTGCGGAAGTCGTGGACGAGTTGGTAGGTGCTGCCGTTGCCGAAGATCCGGTTGAGGGAGACTTGTGCTTACATGTTAAAGTTCCCGCACCCAATGTAAACTGGTGGGAAGTCGGCCTGGTACCTTCAGGAGCAGTCTTTGAGCAGGGCAAGAAGTATACGGTATCTGCTTTTCTCAAATGCAAGGAAGGTACCTTTCAGGTTGATTTCAAGCCGCAGATAGCAGCAGATCCGTGGACAGGATACGGTCAGGAGACCTTTACTATAACCGAGGAATGGGCCGAATATAGCGTCACAACGCCTGTTTTTACGGAAGACGTGGCACCGGCGAACGTCACGTTTCATATTGGTTTCGCAGCGGGTGAGTTCTGGATCGATGGAGTGAGATTTTATGAAGGCGACTATATCCCACCCATTTTCAAAAGTTTTAAGGCTGAAAAGCCGAGCCCGGCTAATGGCGCAACACACCTGGACACGTGGGCCAGCCTATCGTGGAAGCCGGGAATCACAGCAACCTCGCACGATTTATACTTTGGCGACAATTATGACGATGTAGCGGTGGGAACCGGAGACACCTTCCAGGGCAATCAGGGCTCGGTATTTTATGTCGTCGGTTTTCCCGGTTTTGCCTATCCCGACGGCCTTGCCTACGGCACGACCTATTACTGGCGGATAGATGAGGTCAATGATCTTAATCCGGATAGCCCATGGGTAGGCGATGTCTGGAGCTTCACGATTCCGCCTAAAACTGCCTTTAATCCAATCCCGGCCGACGGCGCCAAATTTTTAGATCCTGATGTGAAACTTAGCTGGACTGCCGGTTTCGATACAAAACTGCACAATGTTTACTTCGGCGACAATTTTGCCGATGTTGATGCCGGTACGGGCGGCACTGCAAAAGGCCCCGCGGGCATAACATCCTTTAATCCCGGAACTCTTGAGCCGGGCGAGACTTATTACTGGCGAATCGACGAATTTGACGGATTCACCACGTATAAAGGTGACACAT
>CAZHBL010000828.1:0-2399 GCA_964530105.1 uncultured Pirellulales bacterium
AGTATGGCAAGATGCGCGCGGCCAACGGTCACCCTGCGCCGTATCAGCTCAAGACTCTCGAGATCGACAATGAACCTTGGCTTATGATGGATTATTCCAAGTATCTGGATATAGTCAACCAGTTCTGCCCGGCTATCCGAGCTAAATACCCAAATCTCAAACTTTCTGTTGCCGGCAGTTACGGCTACGACACTGGTCCCGGTGAGGGCAACCAGGAGGCCAACCGCAACTGGGACCCGCGTATCGTCGAAGAAGCGGGCAAGCTTTTCGACATTCTATCTCCTCATTATTATAACGGAATTTACTTTACTGCCGACTTCGTTGAGGATCCCTACAAGTACGAGCAGTTTCTTAAAAGCCGCGGCGAGATCATCCGGAAATCCGAGAATCCTGACATCAAGATTTACGTCTCCGAATGGAATCTTACCAACAACCGCTGGGGCAATGACTGGCGCGTCGGCCTCTATGCCGGCGGCATTCTCAATGCCTTTGAGCGTCAGGGCGATACAGTCACCATGTCCTGTCCGGCTCTGTTCATGCGAAAGCAAGGGGTTACGACCTCATGGGATAACGCCCTGATAAACTTTGACCAGAAGACCTGGTTCCCGGCAGGTAATTACGTCATAATGAAGCTCTGGCGTGATTGCTTCGCTCCCAATCTCCTTGAAGTGGACGGGCCGGATCGTCCACTCAATTTTGTGGCCACGCGTTCGGCGGACAAGCAGACCGTATTCCTTAAAGCAGTCAATCCCACCAAGTCTGCGGTTCAAGCTTCTGTCCGCTTAGACGGTGATCTGACGCCCAAGACCGCAATCCTGCAACTGGTCGCGCCGGGCGACGAAACCGTGAAAAACTCCATTGAGGAACCCGATAACATCAAGGTCGTGGCCGACACCGCCACGGTGGAAAACCGAACCGTGAAATTCACAATGCCGCCACTGTCAGCTGGTGTTGTATGTGTTGCTCCCTGATGTCTCGCTTTATTGATGACGTCCAGGTAAGTTGATAATGATATGCAGAATTGCATTATGAAGATTGTTATAAATCGAATTTTAAACGCCGCGTGTGTGCAGGGCTTGCGTTTTGGCTTGTGTTTCCAAACGGCCAGAGCCGATGGTAATACCAGTGAAGTATATCGACGCCTTATAGATGATCAGGTGTTGGGGACGATACGTGTTTTCTGGACCGCTTTGGCCGATGGGGAAACGTGATTAAAGGACGTCCGTTTGTACGCAATTGTACGGTAATGAGATGGTTTTATTAGCGGTCTGGAATCGAAGAGTAGAGACGTCTAAATTATTTTGGACTGTGAAGGAATCTTGGTATATAAGAGAGTAAATAACTGGCTGGTTTTAACCCGCCCATTGACAACCTGAAGTAAGTATATCTGTAAGTCCTGCTATGTTGTAGGCTAGAAAACATCTGGAATTCTTTAACGGAAGGAAACAAATGATGAATAGAAATCTTTTACTGGGCTTGACCGTTTATGCGACATTGACAGTATCCGTGTATGGTCAGACCCATGGCGACACCGGGACGACCGAGACGGCATCAGCGGCCTTAACAGCGCTTAAAGATGCATATGCCGGGAAATTCTTCATTGGTGCGGCAGGCGATCTGAGGAGGTATTCGGAGACCGAGCTGGCGAATATCAAAACACACTACAACATCCTTACCCCAGAAAACTGTATGAAGCCCCAGCCGATCCATCCCACGGAGGACCGGTACAACTGGGCGACTGCCGATGCGCTGGTTCAATGGTGCGAGGACAACAACATCAAGGTCTGGGGCCATACCCTTCTCTGGCACGCACAGACAAGTCGATGGTTCTTCCAGGGAACTGATGGTCAACCTGCATCGCGTGAATTGGCTTTGGAACGGTTGAAAAAACACATCTTTACTGTGGTTGGACGCTACAAGGGTCGCATTATTGGCTGGGACGTGGTCAATGAAGCGATCGAAGATCGCGGCGCTGGCGAAACGGAGAATCTGCGAAAACGCAGTTGGTACGCGACGGTTGGACCGGACGTCCTGACCATGGCGTTCAACTGGGCGCATGAGGCCGATCCAAATGCCCAATTGTATTACAATGATTATAATATTGAGCAGGGCGCCGTAGAGAACAAAGGCAAGCATGCCAGTTCGATGATACTGCTCAAGCGCCTCATCGAGGAAGGCGTACCGATCCACGGCGTGGGCATCCAGGGGCACTGGCACCTGGATACCAATCTTGCCGATGTTGAAAAGGCGATCACCAACTATGGGGCCTTGGGCCTGAAAGTCGCGATCACCGAGTTGGACGTGACAGCCACAGGCAGCAACAGTGGCGCCTTCGGTGTGCGCGGCGGTAACAGAACCATCCCGGAAGAGAACTACCAGAAACAGGCCGAAGTATACGC
>CAZHBL010000829.1:0-2393 GCA_964530105.1 uncultured Pirellulales bacterium
GAGAATGACCGAAGTTGGGCTGGCGAAGATTAAGGCGGCGAAGAAAACGGGCCTCTGGGACAAAGATCCCCGGCCCCGAATATCACTTGATATCCCGCCGGAGTTCGAAAAGGCGCTGGCTCGTAACAAGAAGGCAAAAGAAAGCTTCGACAAGCTTGCACCAACCTATCGAAAGCTCTATATCGGCTGGATCGCCGTTGCAAAAAGACCGGAAACAAAAAAGCGAAGAATCGAAGAATCAATCGCCCTGTTGGAAAAGGGCCAGAAACTCGGCTTGAAATAGTGCATAACAATCCGGTTGAACAGGTGCTTTAGGGCAGCAAGTACTCTTTTGAAAACACCAATGCAAACGTTCCCGGATTCGATGCTGTTGGCTAAAAAAAACTGAACAATAACTTCCAATCAGCAGTTACCTGATTATCAGATTAAGTCCTATTCATTAAAAATTATGCTTTCGGATTTGCGACTCGTCCTATGAATAAAATGCTGCCGGAAAGGTTGTCGCGGATTAGAAACAAAAATGGATGGTCCGCGCGAAAAACCGGTATCGGGGCCGGTCCAATCGATGTCAGCCTCATCACTACTCCTGTAGCCGCTGCTGCTTCTGTGCCTTCCTCGTTTACTTCTACGTAAGCCTTGTGGATAACCGCCGAGATGAAGAGATCTCTTTTTCCGTTTATACCGGAAAAATCTGCATCTGAGGAGAAAGCATCTTTCATTCCCATCGATTTAAGAACGGAAGCCAGACTAAACTGGCTTGTCATCTTAAACTTCGGCACAAAAACCACGACTTCGCATTTGTGGATTTTGGCCAGCCATTGCATAAGATTCTCAGGCGTGAGCGTTTTCTCGAATTCATCCAGAGCGTCAAATTGTTTTGGAAGCAGGATAACCATCGAGAGTTCTTCGTCTACGTAGGGCAGTTCAAGTGTCTGGAAGGTATCGGTTTCCATATAGCCGAACTCTGCCTTCTTGTACATTGTTGCAACGTCAATCTTTTGGCCGCCGGCAAGAGTAAAAGGTGCATCCTTAGTTCTTTTTTCTTCGAATTGTCTCGCCCAGTTGCCCTTAAAATAAATGGCATTTGTCAGAACCAGCCTGGTCATTGAATCCAAAACACCTTGGCTGATAAGATTTCTAATCTTACCGTTGGTCTTTTTTTCCACCCAGGTATTGATAGTTTCGCGTGCGGTTTCCGCGGCTTTTACAAAATCCACTTCGTTGAGGCGGCCGTCATAGCTGCTTTCGATAAGTTTCAAAAATTCCTCAAGAAATCCGTAACCCTTCTGACCCCAGAGGGCATTGGCTACAGTTAATGTGTAACCTCCTTTTTGACCTCTATCGTTCAGGTCTTTTATAATATTTCCAAATGACAATGCAAACTGCTGTCTATCCAGTAAGAATTTCGATGATGAGTCTATTCTTCGATTCAAAGAAACGGGAAAATGCAGTACTCCGGCCATTTGCGATTCTGTTTCATTACGGGCGCCGGCATGAGCCATTGCCAGGGCTGTTGAGATACTATAGGGCGAGAAAAACAGATTTCCTTTCGTACTTTGTAATTTCGCAAAAAGCTCCAGAGCAAACTTGTTATTTCCGTCTACGATGATTTTTTTATTCATATTTTCTTTTGCTGTCTGATTATCCATCGCTAATGAGTTAGCCGAAGCCATTATGGCTGCCAATAAAATTAATATTCGTTTAATAGCTTTCATATCTATTACCCTCGAAAAATCCACTAAATATTGTTGTTAATAACCACTTACTGACCTGTTTTTGGGCAAAACCATGTTTTTTGTGAGTATTGCATTTTTTCAATTGTTGACAAGGAAAAGATTTTATTGTATTATAGCTTATTAGAAATGAGTTGTGAAAAGTCATTTTTTAAAGAGGAAAGCCATGAGCTCTGAAAATGACGGTTTCTTACGGCGATTCAAATGGCATGTAGTGATTATTTGTGTCGCATTGGCAATGGTGGTAATACTAACTCTTTTTACCAGCATCTTCCAGAAATCCCAAACCGATTTGCTGCGCCAGCTTGTATTCGTACTCGGTGCTTTAGTGTTTATTAGCGCTCTTTTGACAATGCTATCGAGAGTATTCAAGATACTCGATGCGCTTCGAGATAACAGTGTTAAACTTGAGCAAGTTACAAACGCCCTGGAAAAGATCAGCTCAGGGCTGGCGCAAATTAATCATAGCACACGGGTAAGTGAAACTGCCAAGGCTATCGCATTCCGTGATGCGGATATGCAGTCTTTGCGGGAGGCTGTGTTTGATAAGCTCCAGCAGCAGGATTTTAGTGCCGCCGAAGAAATAATTAATGAAATTGCTCAAAGGCCGGAATACAAGGATCTTTCTGAGCAGCTAAGAGTACAGACCAGCCGCTACCA
>CAZHBL010000830.1:0-2389 GCA_964530105.1 uncultured Pirellulales bacterium
CCAGCAGAATCCTTTTGGCTCCTGTTTGGCCGTTGCCGTAAACAACTGCGCTGGTTCCGTCCTTTGCCTTGAAATCGCCTAATTCCATCAGCCGGTTGATAGCACCGTCCAGCTTGCTGTTAAGCTCTTTGTTCAGTTTGTCCAGTTCTTTGGCGTCAGAAAACAGCCCTACGGTAAGTATATCTGTTTTGTACTTGCTGAAATCCACCTTATGCGTTTTCATTTCGACGTCAATAATATCTTTCATTGTTATTAACCTTTACTTTTAATCTTTATTTTTTGGTACCGCCTGTTTTCGCTCTATGTCGCAGATAACTTTCGATAAATCCATCGATTTCTCCGTCCAGCACTGCCTCGACATTACCGACCTGGAAATTGGTTCGATGGTCCTTGATCATTTGGTAAGGCTGCAGAACGTAGCTTCGTATCTGATTTCCCCAGGCAATCTCGCCCTTATTTCCATAAAGTTTTGCAATCTCTTCATCCCGTTTTTGCTGCTCGAGCATGTACAGTTTTGCCGTGAGCATTTTCATTGCCTGGGCACGATTGTTATGCTGGCTTCTCTCGTTCTGACACTGCACGACGATACCGGTGGGCTCGTGTGTAATCCGCACCGCCGAGCTGGTCTTGTTTACATGCTGGCCGCCGGCGCCGCTGGCGCGATAAAAGTCGATCCTGATGTCGTCTTCATTGATTTCGATATCGATATCATCCTCGAATTCGGGAATGCAGTCCACCGCTGCAAAACTCGTGTGCCGCCGTTTATTCGCATCGAACGGGCTTATCCGGACAAGCCGATGCACGCCCGTTTCGCACGAGAGTTTGCCGAATGCGAAAGGCCCGCTTACCCGCAGTGTTATAGAGCGAATTCCAGCCTCTTCTCCCGGCGTAATATCAAGCTCCTTGTAATCGTATTTGTTTGCTTCGAAATACCGCGTGTACATCCTGAGCAGCATGCTTGCCCAGTCGCAGCTCTCGGTCCCTCCAGCTCCGGCGTGGATACTTAAGAAGCAATTCTTCATATCCTCGGGCCTGGACAATAATCCCGTAAGTTCGATCTGCTCACACCTCTTGACAATTGCCTCCAGATCGTCCTCCAATTGCCTGAGTTCGTCCCGGTCCGACTCGGCCACTGCCATATCGAACAGTTCCTGAAGGTCTTCGACTTGCCGGTGTATTTCTTCCACCGGCTCAATGATCGACTTTAGAGCTTTCAATTGAGAGACAGTCGACTGCGCCGAATCGGGATTGTCCCAGAATCCTTCCTTAGACATCTGGTTCTCAAGTTTTTGTAGCTGGATTTTCTTGCTGGGCAAGTCAAAGCCAGTCCCGGATTTTATCAACCCGGGCCGACAATTCTGATATCGTTGATTTTAATTCTGTTACTTCCATATTTACCACCAGGGGGGCTTTTATATCACATTGGAGCAGAATATGCAACTGCCTTATTAAATCGAACGCCTGATCAAACCTGAAATAGGATTTGACAGGAAGTAATAAGACGTTTATAGTACGAAAATCATGAATAGACCCTATTTCCATTGGCATTCAAGGAGAGCAGTCATGAGGTACGCATCAGTACTTGGAGCATTGGTCATTTTTGCGGCAGGTTGTGGTCAAATCCATGCCGCTTCGATAAAAGGCCAAAGCGGAACGCCCAAAAAGAAGGTTCTAATCGTTACCGGCGTCGACTATCCGGGGCACAAATGGAAGCTGACTGCACCGGTTCTTGCCAAAGCCATAGCGGCGGATAAAAGATTGGATGTTGCTATCACCGAGGATCCTAATGACCTGGCGAGCGATAAACTTGGCGATTATGATGTAATTGTGCTGCACTTTATGGATTGGGAAGTTCCCGATCCCGGCCCGAAGGCCCGTGCCAACCTCAAACGCGTAGTCCAGAACGGTAAGGGCCTGGTGCTGGTTCACTTCGCCTGCGGTGCGTTTCAGGAGTGGCCCGAATTCGTCAAACTTGCCGGGCGAGTTTGGGACCCAAAACTACGAGGACACGATCCGCACGGTAAGTTCGCCGTCAAGATCATAGACGATAAACACCCGTCCATGAAAGCTATGGCAGATTTCGAGACTACCGATGAGCTATACACGTGCTTAACCGGCCAGACTCCAATTAAGGTCCTGGCGACCGCACGCTCGAAAGTGGATGACAAGGATTATCCGATGGCTTTTGTGCTGAATTATGGTAAGGGCCGGGTCTTTCACAGCGTCCTGGGCCACGATGTTCAGGCATTAGACAATCCGTACGTCGGCCGGCTTTATCGTAATGCCTGTGCGTGGTGCGCCGGACTGGAACCTTTGGATGAGTAAGTATTAACAATAATAAAAGACTTCCGCAAAATGAGTGATTTTTGACAGAGGTCAGAGTTGATAA
>CAZHBL010000831.1:0-2374 GCA_964530105.1 uncultured Pirellulales bacterium
CCGTCCGGCAGTGGGGCGGTAATGTGATAACCATCATCGGTCGCTCCGTAACCGAGCATTTCGGCGTAAATATTCGCACCGCGTTTCCTGGCATGACCTTCTTCTTCCAAAACCAAAATACCGGCCCCCTCAGAAAGAACGAATCCGTCTCTGTCTCTATCGAACGGCCTCGAAGCCACCTGCGGATCGTCATTTCGCGTGCTCAGCGACCTGGCCGCGCAAAAAGAGGCCAATCCAATCGGTGTAAGAGCCGCTTCGGTACCGCCGGTTATCATGATATCGCTTCGTCCGCCGGTAATATTCAGATAAGCTTCTCCAATAGCGTGAGTGCCGGAAGCACAGGCACTTACGACACAAAAATTGGGACCTCGCAGGCCATAGCGAATCGCAATATTGCCGCTGGCGGCATTGGCCATAAGCCTTGGAACACAAAAAGGAGAGACCTTACTCGGCCCTTTGTCCAGGATTCTCAGGTGCTGATCTTCGATCTCCTTGATGCCGCCTATACCAGTACCCACGATAGCACCGGCACGAAAAACGTCTTCTTTCGAGAAGTCGAGTCCACTGTCTTCCAAAGCCTGATTCGCGGCGGCCATGGCGAACTGGGTAAAGCGGTCCATTCGCTTACTTTCCCGTCGATCAACGTATTTCGTTACATCGAAGGTCTTTATCTCGCCACCAAAATGAACGGGGTATGCACTGGTATCGAATGACTCGATAGTGGAAACACCGCTCCTGCCCTCGCACAATGCCGCGAAAAGCTCACCAGCGGACTCGGCTAAGGCGGTTACACAACCCAGGCCTGTAATAACAACTCGCCGTTTATTCATACTAAAGCTTGTTCGCTACTCTTTGCTCTTGGATTGTGCTACATTTACAATGTAATCGACCGCAGCACCGACAGTCTGGATTTTCTCGGCTTCCTCATCAGGAATGCTCATATCGAACTCATCCTCGAACTCCATAACAAGCTCAACCGTATCCAGTGAGTCGGCATTTAAATCGTTAATAAATGAGGTAGTACGCGATATTTCATTCTTGTCTGCGCCCATTTGCTCACTTATTATCTCGATTACTTTCTTTTCTATCGCCGCAACATCTACGCCTTCAGCACTCACTTGTTTATCCTCCCTAATAAAATTAGGAATCTATTTCATAACCTTACAATTGGTGTACAGCAACAAAACCGATGAGAACAACGATTCTAAGAATTTATTTCGGCGGGTTATATTACCCACAAAGATACTTATCTACAAACAATTTTTTATTTTTTTTACATTGCCATTCCGCCGTCCACGCAGAGTACCTGGCCGGTGATATAGCCGGCATCGTCTCCGGCAAGAAAAGCGACCGCCCTGGCCACGTCTTCGACCTGGCCGAACCGGCGGACCGGAATAATCTGCTTTGCGGCGTTTTTAACGGCTTCCGGGAGCACATTTGTCATTTCAGTCATAATAAATCCCGGTGCGATGCAATTTGCCGTAACATTTTTCTTGCCGACCTCCCGAGCAACCGATTTGGTCATACCAATAAGTCCCGCCTTGCTGGCCGCATAGTTGCTCGAGCCGGCTTGTCCCATAACTCCCGCTACGGAGCTTAAGTTTATAATACGTCCGAATTTGTTTCTGACCATCGACCTAACGGTAACGGCCGTCGCGATAAAGGCGGCACGAAGATTAACGTTGATAACACGGTCAAAATCATCTTCTTTCATTTGCATCATCAGCTTATCACGAGTAATGCCGGCGTTATTCACAAGAATTCCTATCCCGCCGTGATCCGAAGCCAGTGTTTCGAGTGTCTCAGTGAACTGATCCGTATCGGTTATATCTACACATTTAGTGATTACCGTAAAACCGGCTTTTTTTACAACATCCTCAAGCTCTGTGAGCTGCTCGGCATTGATATCCAGCCCGGCGACAATCCGGCCCTGCTTGAGCAGTTCAAGAACGATTGCCCGTCCAATCCCCCTGGCAGCACCTGTTACAACAGCGAGCCTTTTTTCCGACATCCTTGTTATCTCCCAAATAAATTCTCGAAAGGCATTATTATACCGGGCACCGGATTTACCCGGCTGTCGGTTCCAGTAATTCCTTAATCGCCTTTGAATTACTTAAATTGATGACTTGTGTTTTCCGGTTGATTCTTTTCATAAGTCCTGTCAAAACTCTTCCCGGCCCGATCTCATAGAACATCTCGATTCCATCGTCCAGAAGCCGCTCCATACATTTTTGCCATAAAATCGGACAAGTCAACTGCTTAACAAGACCTTCCTTAATTTTTTCACCTGTCCCGTAATATTCCGCGTTGATATTGGCAATTATCCGTGTTTGCGAAGGTTCCTTAATTCCAGAATCTGCCAGCGCTTTTGCAA
>CAZHBL010000832.1:0-2373 GCA_964530105.1 uncultured Pirellulales bacterium
AGAAGGGATTTTCCCTTGGATTCTTTGAGCCGGAGTATATGAAGAAGCTGCCCATCGCGATTGTTCGCAGGGAGGAAAACATCATCGCCTTTGCCAACATCTGGCCTGGCGCAGACAATGAGGAACTTTCGATAGACCTAATGCGGCACTTACCTTCGGCTCCAAACGGGATTATGGACTATCTTTTTATTGAGCTAATGCTATGGGGTAAAGAGCAGGAGTATGACTGGTTCAGTCTTGGCATGGCCCCAATGTCAGGTCTTGAGGATAGAATACTTGCGCCTCTCTGGCACAAGGTTGGTACGTTTGTCTTTCGTCACGGTGAGCACTTTTACAATTTCAAGGGCTTACGGCAATACAAAGAGAAGTTCGATCCTGTCTGGCAGCCGAAGTATCTGGCTTGTCGTGGCGGACTTGCTTTGCCGCGGATTCTGACTAATGTCGCCACCCTGATTTCCGGCGGAGTCAAAGGAATGATCACCAAATAGAAGGATCACGAAGGAGCAAACAAACTAATAGTTGTGGAGATCGCAAAATGAAAAAGAACCTAATGACCATGGAAAGGAACTCAACCTCAACAACTCACCTTGCTCGCCTTGTTCTCGTCGCGTTCCTCTTGACGTTCATGTGTGCTCGGACGATTGTATTCCTGATCATGTCCCGTTCAATTCCGGACTTGTATATGCACGTCAAGGGAACGCACGTGCACCATTTGAATTATGGTATTTTCCTGCTTTCCGCCGTCGGCGGTTATCTTTTGTTCCAGCGTCCCACCTATGGAACGCTCCGGATCGTGGCCATATTGTATGGTATTGGAATGGGTCTGACTTTCGATGAATTTGGCATGTGGATTCACCTGGGCGGCAGCTACTGGCAACGCGCAAGTTGGGATGCGATCACTGTAGTGGGTGCAGTTTTCGCCCTTATCGCCTTTGCCCCATCCCTCAAGCGATTCCGACCTTACCATTGGTACACTGCTATAGTCCTGACCCTGGTATTGATTGTATTTGTGGCCTTGTTTGTCAGATCCTTTCGATACGCCGGCGAGAAACTTCAACCGAAAATTCGGACCATCGAGTCCACAGCGCCACATTGAGTCAAACCGGGACTTTGTGTGGGCAGAAGAAAGGAGGCATAGTTGATGTTCAAACGCGTGCTGATTTTGTCAGCGTCGGCTGGCGCGGGCCACCTTCGCGCCGCAGAGGCAATTGAGAAAGCGTTTATCCAACTTGGTGCGGCCCAGGAGCTTCGCAATGTCGACACATTGGAGTACACAAGCAAGCTCTTTCATGACCTGTATTCAAAAGCTTATATCGAAGTCGCCGGCAAGGTCCCGGAAGCCTACGGCTGGCTTTACGACCACTTCGACAAACCTTGGCACAATGATCGGCTTCGGCGTGCCTTTGAAAGGCTCAACACGAGGCCCTTTGTGAAAATGCTGGAGGAGTATCAGCCGGACATGACCGTGTGCACGTACTATCTACCGGCACAAATCATCTCCTGGCTGAAAGAGAAAAATCGTCTGTATACCCGCCAGGCTATTGTGGTAACGGATTTTGACATCCATGCCATGTGGCTATGTGTGCACTACGAGCATTACTTTGTCGCCCTGGAGGAGACAAAAGCCCATTTGCAGGAGCTCGGCGTTCCGGCTGACAAAGTCACGGTCTCAGGCATTCCCATTGATCCGGTCTTCGGCGAATTGAAGGATAAGACCGCAGTCCGCCTTCAATATGGTCTTGATCCGGCCCTTCCTACGATACTAATTTCTGCAGGGGGACTCGGTATGGGCCCGATTGAGAGGCTTATGCAATCGCTGGTCAAGATGCAAAACCGGGTACAGGTGGTTGCTATCTGTGCTAGAAACGAAGAGTTGAAGACACGACTCGACCGATTCAGCCAAACTCTTCCTGCGATCTGCCCGGTTCACATCATGACAGTCGGATACACTACCGAGATGGATGTGTACATGTCTGCCGCCGATATGGTTGTTGGCAAACCCGGGGGATTAACGACATCAGAAGCCCAGGCAAAAGGACTGGCGTTTGTCATCATTAATCCGATCCAGGGCCAAGAGGAGCGAAATGCCGACCATCTTCTGGAAGAAGGCGTTGCCATCCGCTGCAACAATCTGCCGGTTTTGGCTTACAAGGTGGACAGATTGCTGGACGACCCAAAACGCTTGGTCGCGTTGCAGGCTAATGCCAGACGATTGGGCAAACCACACGCAGCGTGTGATATTGTCAAAAGACTACTGTCAATAGGTGCCTGTGAGTCTGTCTGAGCAATAAGGTATTCTCATGATTTATAACATAGAAGGGACACGTGCGGGTTATGAATTCTAATCCTTACAATTTCCTACTCCTTGAGAAA
>CAZHBL010000833.1:0-2370 GCA_964530105.1 uncultured Pirellulales bacterium
GCGTTTATCTCGATGCTCCGGCCGGCTTTTACTTTCGAATCGGACAAATCGACCGACCAGATATGTGAGACAATACTCTTGGGAATAATGCGAATATCGACATCTATCGATTCGATGTCGGCTTCTTGATACGGATTATTCATAAGAAGCCCGATGGAGCTGTAGCACTCCATTACCACCTCGTTGAGACCCATGCCGCTGGAGACGTTCTCGAAGGTCACTGATTCCGCATCCTTGATACCGATATCCACTTTATACTCGATCAAATGCTCGGACGGTAAATCGCCGAGCTGAAGCGCCGCTCCCGCCACGGCCATACGAAGATAAAACGGTGACAGCATCCGATTATTCACGAGCCGGCAGTTGTACTGGCGTTTTTCAGTATCGTTGTAGCGGTCTACTCGTATCGTTAGCGGGATCGTTTTGGCTTGAAGCCCAATTTGTCCGATTACTCCGGCCGCCTCATCGGTCGTTATCGCACCGACCGTCTCGGTAACACTGGCCAGTTTAAACGAACTAGCAATGCTTGATACAACCGTATGGACTTTCGCAGTCGCCAGCGGCAAATCTACCTGCCCGTAACCGAGCAGGAAATGCCCGAAGGCATAAACCTTATCGCCTATAACTTCAGTAACGGTCCCGGATGTGCTCATGGAGATATCGCCGGAAACAAACGGTATCGCAATATAGCTGCCCGGCACCAAGTGGGCCTTTTCGCCTGCTTCGACAACGGCGCCAGTTGAAGCGGCCCCCGCTACAACCACAAATCCGAACGGCTCTACTACCTCACTGAGCTGCTCACAAACCTCGGCGGACAAGCCGGAAGCAATTAGAGGACTCGGCAAATGATTAGTACCTCTCAGGCCGTGACTTGCTTTTACCAGACTATTTCTGAACTGCCTTTCAATCTCGACAAAATCGATGGCAGCAGTGTAATCAAACACCAGGCCCCCCTGCCCGGCACGTTTCTGAGAATCGCCCCGGCCAACTGCAAGCATCTCCGCGATAGGTGTCGCCCCGTAGAGCGGATCTTTCGTATAAGTCCATGTGAAAGCCAGCGCCCCGGCCAATCGTCCGTCAATATAGACCGGCGAGCCGCTGCATCCTGCGACCGGCCCGGTGTGTATAAAACGCTCATCGGTACCTTTGACCAGAATCGCATCTCTACTGCCAGGGCTGGAGCTGGGATTTATGTTGCGCACGATATCTACCACTTCCATGCCGAACTTCTCAATCCCGGCAACACCGTACTCCGTCAGGCAATATGCCTCCATCCCCGGCTTAATTTCGTCCAGGCTGATATATTTCGCTGGGTCCCAAATGCCTTCCAAGCCGTTTGACGCCTCGGCTTGATTGCCGCCTGAAAGGCCGGCCTCGGCTGTCGTATATACCGAACCTGCCAAAACCACGGCGATATAGAAACAAAACATTTTAAACATTTAAGCCCTTTCGAATCGTTACCGGCGAAAATTCTAATCGAAAGATATGACTATTGCAAGATAAAACAAATCCTGTTACAATGCTCCTTTGGTTCGTCGTGCGTATTGCGTGATTGATCTGGCGCAAAACAACAACGCAATACGGTTTGCGTAATACGATATACAGGATAACGGAGAAAGAAATGAAATCCGATCATCGGCATGAACTGAAAACCAACGAATTGGCCGAATGGCTGGGCAATCTGCCGGAATGGACAAAAGAAAACCTTGTAACAATCATCATTGTAGTAGTAGTAGTCGCTGTGGCCGGAGCCCTATATGGCTGGAGGCTATACAGCAGAAATGTGCTGTTAGTGCAAGAAGAAGCTGAGTTTACGAACCTGCTCAACCAGATATCGGGCGGTAAAATGCAAATTCTCCAGGGCCAGGAGTCCCAGGGAAGAGACTGGTCATTTTTACTTCTCCAGCCGGCCAACAACCTCCAGACCTTCGCCAAAAAAACGAGTCACAAGCGAATGGCGGCTATGGCACTTATTAAACGAGCAGAAGCCCTGCGAGCCGAGCTGCACTACGGTTCTGTCGAAGAGCAGTATTTAGTAAGCCAGACCAATCTGGCAAAAGCAAGTTACACCGAAGCGCTCGAAAAATGCCCTACAATCCCATCTTTGGCAGCAGCGGCCAAGTTCGGTCTGGGTCTTTGCGAGGAAGAACTCGGCAATTTCGGGCAGGCCCGGCAGATGTATCAGGATATCGCATCAAATTCCGATTTCGAGAACACCCTGGCAGCCGTCCAGGCAAAACGCCGACTCCAGACAATGGCTGATTACCAGCAGAATATTGTCTTCAAGCCGGCGCCAAAAGTCCCTGAATCCATGACACAGACAACACCAACAGGTACTGGTCAACTGCCAAATATCATCCCGCCCTTTAA
>CAZHBL010000834.1:0-2368 GCA_964530105.1 uncultured Pirellulales bacterium
ATCTCCTGCGCGTGGAACGGATCTGCGACAGGAGTAATCTAAGACTAAACGGTAAATGGTTTAGCTATGCTGTACAAGGAGCAAGATCGCTATGAAGAAGTAGAGAAACTGCTCGTCGAAGCAGTCGAAGGTCGCCTCCTCAAACTCGGTGACACTCACCCACACACGTTGCAGTCTCTGAACAACTTAATCTCCCTCTACGAAGCCTGGAGCAAGCCGGAAAAAGCCAAAGAGTGGCGAGCAAAACTACAACGAAAAGAAGCAAAGACAGAATGACATTTCACTGCTAAAATGATCCAATTTTCACTCGCAAAATCCCTACAACTTGACTACAACTCAAAAGGCCAATATCTACCTATTTCCAGAAAATCGACAACCCCATAAGCTATTTTTTATAAAGGATTTAAATCATGGCTAAAAAATCGCAAACGTATTCAATGTACAACATCGTCAATTAGTGAGTGACATTGGCTGATACATGATGAAATAGATGCCTCAAAGAAAATTTTTCTGTGGTAATAAATATTTTACTATTTGACTTTGAGCTTTTCATAGGTAGATGTTGCTGTAAAAACCACATAGTTTAACAGCGATTAAACGAAATCGTCTACTGTTCGCCCACCAGTTGAATGCTGTGAGTGATTCGTGCCAGCCCAATCTGCTGGGTGATGGTCATTGCCGATAGTATACCCGTTCTTGACTTGTAGGTGCAGTCGATCCGGTGTAGCGGCCCGACCTCGCTGAGCGTCACGAAGCCCTGTCGGACATCGCCGACGGTGATGGTGGTCCCGATCAGGTCATGGTGCTCGATAACCTGCTGCGGATGTAGGTTGACTAACGCCTCCGGAGATATCCACAAACCCCCAACGGACGCACTACCACATGCCCCTTCCTGCTGGATCTGTTCGGATGGCATACCAGGATATGTTTCGATAACAAAATGATTTGTGAACCGTATCCACTCGCGTCCCCGATCCTTCGGTGTGAGCGTTACTGTCATAGCTCGGTCCAGCTTCGTCCCTGCCGCCGCCACAACTGAAGTTTGCATTCCTTTGTACGATAGCTGCTTGAATTGCTCGATCCATCTTGGCGGCGCTGCAGCCTTCCACGGTACGTTGATATCCTTCACCTCTACAATCCATCCCGTGACTATTTGCGTACTGCCTTGCCCAACGCCGGCTCTGCCGGAACCGGCAATTGGTGGAGTGTATATCGGTTGACATTGCACTCGCGACCCATAGAAGATCATTAGGCCTGTCTCAAGATCATACACGCGCGCCTGGTAGCCAGAAGCGTCTTCACTCTGGAAGCGAATTGCATTATACAGCTTCCCACCAACTGAGTATGGCATCCGCAAGAAGCGCACACCCTGCTCATCCACCTCACGTACATTTATGAGCACGCCAGGGTGGATCCAGTAGTCCGCAGCACATCCGGCGTGCCCGACTAATCCTCCGCTCACCGCAAAAGTACACTTCTTGGTGGATGTGTCGAGCGTATAGAGTTTGGTGGATAATTGGGCAATTCCACCTCCCACATAACCAACCTGCACAACATTGTATGCCGCACTTGCGCTTGAGGGGATGTCTTCTTCATCGTAACGCTTTCCCGTGTTTTTGTCCACCCACTTCCCGTTATCATCCTGTACCAACTTTTTGTACTCACCCGGTATGCTGGCGGTCATCCCGAAGTAGGTCAGCCGCGTACCCGACTTAATACACGGCGGAACGTCTGCCCCCGCCGCCGCGGGAACCAGCGGCAACATGATGCTTGGGTCGGGAACCTCCACGCGGCCCGCACTGCGGGCACCCATTGTCAACAACATCACGACCAATACCGTACGAAGTAGCCCGATTGAGAAAAGCCTTTCCTGTAATGTCATAATGCACCTCTTGTAGCTGTCTGCCTGATCCCTGAGAAAATCCTAATGCGCATGCCTGTTATCATCAACGAAGAACGCGTCTTCTCGATTGTTCTCACGCTAAGTGATCTAATAGATATACCTGATTACCACTATCCCGATAATTACTAGCTTGTCATTAGTCTATCCCGACTGGTATGGTCTGTCAATATTCAAACTAATTGTTGTTCGCGATTAACGCCATCCAATGCCAAACATTCTGTGGCCAGGAAGATGGTCTTGACAATGTCAGCCATATGGAAGACAGACAGTAAATTCGACGAGTAGCTTCTTTAGCATGGAATCCTGAAGAGGGAATGTTTGTTATACTGTGACAGGGTAGATTGCCGGGCTATTCACATATCTGCACCCGATATCATGTTTTTTGCCAATAAAAAAAAGGCAACCGTTCAGAATGGCATGAAGATAAGCGTTAACGTTTTATAATACAAAGGCTTGAAAAAAGGC
>CAZHBL010000835.1:0-2365 GCA_964530105.1 uncultured Pirellulales bacterium
CTGGACGGGACGAAGATCGAAGGCGAATTCTCCATGCTAATCGGAGCGGTCGCGAATCCTTATCTAACGCCGCTCGAACTCAATATTATCCGTCTTAACAAAAAAGCCGATGCCGGAGCAGATTTCATCCAGACCCAGGCCGTATTCAGCATTGAAGCGTTCGGCCGGTGGCTTGATGCGGCTGTCAGCGAAGACATTACCGAAAAAACAGCGATTTTAGCGGGTATTATGCCGCTGGAAAGCGCCGCCGAAGCTGAGAGACTTCGTGATACCTATACAGATTTGCACATAACTGATGAGCTTATAGAGCGATTGAAAGCTGCCGGCGACGAGGAAGCACAGAAAAAGGAAGGCCTTGCCATCTGTGCCGAGACAATCAAGAAAGTCAAAGATATGAACGGCGTGAGAGGAATACATATTCTCTCCGGCGGTAAAGAAGCGGTCGTAACTGAGCTGCTTGCCGCATCCGGATTGTAAAGGCAGGAAAGAACTTATGCCGGAAAAATACCATATTAAAACACAACCGATTCCGCCAAGGCGTCCCCGTGTCGGCAAGTACGGCGTCGTGGACTGGCGTGAAGATTGCGCCAGATGCCATAATTGCGTTAAAAAGGCATGCGTTTACGACCGCTATCGGGAAGAAAACGACTATATCAGCAATCTCACCGAAGTTGATGCTCTCTATTTCGATTGCAGGGGATGTTTTTCGTGCGTGCAGGACTGTACAAAAGGGCTTCTGTGTTTGTCCGTTAATCCGGTATACGAGGGGATGGGAAACAGTTACTGGACTCCGGATATCATCAAGACGACATGGCTCCAGGCAGAGACCGCGAAAATCCCGGTATCCGGCGCCGGTTACGGCGGCCCATTTGCCGGGACCGGCTTCGATGCTATGTGGACTGATATGTCGGAAATTGTCCGGCCGACCCGCGACGGCATTCACGGACGCGAGTATATCAGCACTTCGGTTGATATCGGGAGAAAACCATCCTTTCTCGTCTTTGAAGAAGGAAAACCGACCGGTGTTTTTCCGCCGCTCTTATCCTTGCCGATGCCACTGATCATAGATATGAGCCCGGCTCAATATAGCCTGCCGGACCTCGGGCCTGTTATCAGGCAGGCGGCTGCACGCACCGACCTGATTGCCATCGTGGACCCGAGTGACTGGCCTTTCCAGGATGCCGACCAGGAACAGTACCTGCCGCATATGGCATTCTATCTCGACTCCGGAACGCCAGAACCGCCGAAAGAAGTGCTGCGCAAGACACGGCTCGTGGAAATCGCTGACGACGGCAAAGTGCTTGAGCGCATAAAGAAGCTCAAGAGTATGCATCCTGAAATTGTGGTAGCCGTCAGGATCGAATTGAATTCTCAAGGCCCCGGGCGCGCGATTGAGCTGGCCGGTCTCGAAGAAATAGAAGTTATACATATTGTGGCCGACCTCAATGGTAATGAAATCGGGGCGAAAAATCCTCGGTTTATAAAAGATATGATACGAGAAATTCATACCGCCCTGATTGAAGAAGGAGCGAGAGATGATATTACACTAATCGCAGGCGGCGGCATTGCTCTGCCGGAACACATGGCCAAGGTAATCATCTGCGGCGCCGATTTAGTCACGATCGACCTGCCTTTAATGATTGCGCTCGAATGCCAATTGTGTGACAAGTGTGAGCCGGGGATGCCGTGCCCGGCCAAACTCGAGGACATAAATCATGATTATGGTGCCGGGAGGATGACAAATTTAATCGCAGCATGGCACGATCAGTTGATAGAGCTGATGGGTGCGATGGGAATACGTGAAGCTCGCCGTCTGCGCGGCGACGTTGGACGGGCAATGTTTTTTGAAGATCTTGAGGAAGAGACCTTTGGCAGACTTTTTGGTACAAGAAAGAAAGATTGAGGAAATACTGCCTGCCAACACGCTCAAGACGTGTGTGCCGCAGGCAGAAGTGGCTCGTGAGGTAAAACCGGCGCCGTCACGTTTCCGTAATGAAATCGGTAAATACGTTGTTCACCGCAGCAGCGAGTGCATCCGGTGCGGCAAATGCGCCGAGGTATGTCCTTACGGCGTGCACGTATTCAAGCCGGGTTATAAATATTTCGCCTCGCCCAAAGACCATCTATGTATCGGGACGGCTTGTGAGAAGACCGACCACTACTGCGTGGCGTTATGCCCGAAGGGCGCTCTTAAAGTGGCCGAAAATCCGATGACAGAGGGACTTGGCGATTGCCGCTGGACGGCGGATATGATTATGGCCACGTGGAAAATGGCCCAAACCGGCGATGTCCCGGCTGAAGAATACGGACTTCAATACCAGTGCGGCGATTCCGGCGGCGGTTTCGACCGGCTCAGGTTCAAGTT
>CAZHBL010000836.1:0-2360 GCA_964530105.1 uncultured Pirellulales bacterium
TACGGCGAGGCCTGGCTAATAGAGAAAAACTACTGACCATCGCCTCGCGCCGTGGAGGCAGAAGTCTTCGCATCATCGAAAAGATCCTCGATCGTGAGACCGAATGACCCAATATCAAAGCGGCGCAGCGTTTCGACAAGCTTTGGAGCTAATTCTTCCTGGTTGATCGTCACCCTGCTGTTCCATAACATACTAAAAAACCACCTGTGGATCAGGTGGTTTTTGTTTACCCTACAAGGACTTGAATCGAGCACTGCGACTTAGAATCTAAAATAGACAATTCTTCCACGATGTGCTAACAGCTCGATTGAGTTGGAAGTGAATGATTTCGACTTTCATGTATAGACATTCTCTAATACATTCTCGGCGGCTTTCGGGAGTGTGATCGCAGTAAACATTGACTGAGGGTACAAGTAACCATCTTCCGAGCCTGGTTCTCCGTAAGTTTCATCTAGAACCCGAATCAACCCGGCCTTAGCGGCATTTTCATCCGGCAGCGTGAGATAAACTTTACCAACAATTAATGATTCGGGGTTCGATCGATTATCGAGGCATATCACAAATTTCTTCATAGGATTATCCGCTTGATTTTGAACTGTTTCCTTCCAATACCAGACGCTTCATACCAATGAATTTCAGCTTCAAAGATCACACCCTCGGGAAATTTTATTCTCGCAATCCCTTTACGTTTTCGCCAGCGACCTTTGCCGTAAGTCTGTTCCAGATAACGGCGAATGCGAACGCCACGCCCGGATGCAATCGTTTCTACTTGTGTGATCTCGCTAATGATCTCGAAATCCACTGCAGGATTCCTTTATGCTCTAAAATTGCCTATAGGTAGAAACATCGGGCATTCAGTTTTGCTTCATGGAGTAATTATATCAGGATTAATGCGATCTCTACCCAAACCAGTGACAGATGGCATAGAGCACTCCAAGATTGATCCGGTCCAAACGGATAAAAGTCCTTCACCTAACCATAAATCAAGTCCATATTCTTCCAATTTTCGCCTATTTTCGAACCGAATAATGGGTATGGAAAAGACGCCATACGAACAAAAACCGCTCCACATCATCGGTGGAACGGTTCTTATGGATGTGCGCCCCCACGAGAACCTGACTCGAACACCCCGACAATGTGCAAACGTTATAACTTGAAACCAGGGCGCCGTGAATGTGGCATCGAGTAGAAACCGATCTCGAAGTGGAGTAGAACGGGGGACACAGTATGGAGAGGTGGCCGAGTAATGCGCCTGGAGCCAATTACACCCCGATATGCACCTTCCGGGAAGCTCATAGCTTCCCGGAAGGCGCCTGCATCTGGTCCAGTCTGCCTGCTTAATAGTTCTTATAGATCAGCGGAAAGATGATGCGATAGTAAAACTCATCGGCGCCCAAATCGTAGCCGGCGCCCCCGGGCCGGGGGTCGCCGTCGATGTCGATGCGAACCCCCGCGTCGACGCCAGCGTCGATCGCCGCGCTGCCAGGGCCGATGTGATAGTCGTGCACATCGGGGTTCACAAAGTCCGGATCACCCCGAACGTTGATTGTGCCGGTGACGAGGTCGCCTTGAACCAACCAGTCGGTGTCGTTGGCCCAGGAACCAGCGCCCCATAGCGTGGCCTCCATGGTCGTCGTGCAGCCGAACCCGACCCTGATGCCCACCTCGTGGCTGACCAGGATGGTGTTGGTCAGCGCCGCGGTGCTGCTAGTGCCCAAGTAACTGGTCACAGCTAGACCTTCAGCAGGGTAGCCGCCCACGTTGTGGGCGATCGTAGCGTAGCGCGCGGTCAGATGCGAGCTCTCGATGTACAGCCCGCTCCCGTCCACATCCGCCCGGTTGTCAGCCACCACGCAGTTAACCAGGTCGACGACGCTGCCCTGGTCCGTGCCGCCCACATAAAGGCCGCCGCCATACCAGGCCGCCGTGTTGGAAAGGATGGTGGTGCCGGTGATGCTCAGTTGACTTTCCCACAGGTACACGCCCCCGCCCCCCTCCCCACCCGCTAGGTCAACGGAGGCGTTGGCGCTGATAACGTTGGCGTTCAGCTCGGCGCTCGTGGTGTCCATGTAGATGCCGCCCCCACCCGCGTAGGCAATGTTCTGACTCACCCGGTTGCCGACCATAGTGACGCCGTCGCAATCCGTGGTAACCACCCCACCGCCGTCGTGGCCGGAGGTATTGGATAGGATGTCGTTGCCGATGAGCGTGGCGGGACTGCTGGACAGGCCAACGCCGCCGCCATCGTACCCGGCCGTGTTCGAAAAGATGGTGTTGCCGATGAGCTTGGCCGGGCCGTATCCCGCTCCGACTCCACCGGCGACAAAGGCAGTGTTACTGTACACCTGGCAGTCGATGAG
>CAZHBL010000837.1:0-2353 GCA_964530105.1 uncultured Pirellulales bacterium
CGGCTCGAACTATTATAAAAGGTGGCAGTTAGGTTCCCAGCCGTCAACGTTGTATGTAGAAGGTTATTCTGCCGGCTCTGCGGACCTGTGGCTGCTCTACACGCCGGACGGTCAAAACTATCCTGGCGGCACCGAAAATCACGACCCGGTTGAATTTACCGTTTATGATATATGTGAATGTCTGCCACCAGATATATTCGGATATTGGGATGAGTTTTTACCAGGTTTTAGTTGCCCACCTAATGGCGGAGCTAACCAGGTAGCTAAACCTGACGATTGTGAAAATAGATTGGCAATTTACTGTGATAGCAATAACAGCGCGGGCTTTGAAGCTTTTTCATGGTGGTACAGACCGGCAGGACAAACAGGCAGAGGTACTGAGGTCGGTTTATGCGTTTGGACCGGAGGCGTTAATAGATTTAATGTTTTTGTAACTAACAAAGGGAAGCATTGCAAAGAACGTTTTCTGGAAACCGAGCATTCTACCAAAAATGATAATAAGGGAAGCCTATTTAACCAAGAGGGCTGTCCTGATTATTGGTGCTGGAAAGTTCAAAGATACAACTGTGTAAGCGGAACATTTATGACTGGAAGTCCCTGGTGGCGCCGAGATAATGATGTATTTTGGGCTGGGTGGTGGGAAAACGAAGGCGAACCTTGCACG
Source organism: uncultured Pirellulales bacterium (assembly GCA_964530105.1). Taxonomy (GTDB): domain Bacteria; phylum Planctomycetota; class Phycisphaerae; order Sedimentisphaerales; family Anaerobacaceae; genus JAFGPJ01. The sequence continues at coordinate 665 of CAZHBL010000837.1, forward strand.
GGTCCACCTTATGCACATCCAACCAAATAATTGACATTTTTAAGGAATATGCCTTATGAAAACAAAAAGAATAATTGAGGTCATAGTACTTATTGTTGGATTGATTCTGGCTATAGCATGTCTAAAAGCCAGTAGTGGCGCAGCACCGGAATGGGATCTGTCATTCAGAGGTACTGCAAGCGGCGGTTCTCTGGTATTGGCGAAAACAAGAAACAGAAATGTAAAATATGTCTTGATTCAAACTTCTGCGGGAGAATCGGCCGAGGCTGTTGCACAACACTTGGCAGATACTATTAATGCCAATCACTCCGAGCAAACCGAGGGTATTCAATATGATCCCCATTGGTTATGGATTGGAGGGTATAAGGTTAATGCATCTGGATCTAAACTGATATTGCCTGGGACACCTGGTGACTACACTATAGCCGGTACTGAGACAGGTCTCGGTATTCCAAAATCACCTCTGTCTCTAAGTTGTTCTTATGACGAAAAAAAGGATGAAATCAGACTAAACTGGATAAATCCGTCAACCAAGTATGATTTAATTTTGGTTAATGCCTACTCGTCAATGAAATTTTATCACAAGTTTACCAAGCCTGTTAGGAATACGCCAAGCAGTTTTACTATTGACTGCAAACAAGTTTCTATAGATACTAATGATATGGAATTTCGGGTGATTGGCATTCTTGGAGGTATACAGTCATTCGAAGCTATACCATCAAACGCCGCAGCTATTCATGTAACCAGTAATGGCAAATGCCAGGAGGAAACATACGGGATTCCATTCACTGATGGTGTTGCTCCGAATTGGAATACATGGAGCACAGCAACAGAAATAGACAAAGGTGCATTTGAACAAGGTGAAAAATATACGGACATACGTGTATATAATCCTGCCCAAGCACTTTTAACTAAACCTTTCTACCAGGTCATAAAAGCACCATCCAAAGGTGTCGTGCATGGAGTATACAGGAAATTCCTCGGCTTGACACCGGGCAACACATATAGACTGACCGCCTGCCTGAGCACGCTCGAAATGGATTCTATCAAAGGTGATTGGTCTTTTTCACTCCATGCAGCCACGAACGGACCCGTTGGAAAAGACTTGACCAATGAACAACTAGCAGGATTAGCTGCCCTGCCTGACGGCAAAAGTGGTCCACAAGCCGGGCTAATTACATCCTATAGCAAGGGCAATACAACAAAAGGAGCTTTTGAATTGGCGTTCAGCAGCGATAAAGGCGCTGGCGACAGCCAAAGTTCACATATCACCCTGCCTGCCGGCGTAGATACTATTACAGTTTGGGTCAGGTTCAAATGTTCTGATCCTAATGGCAAAGTCGGCTTTTCCGGCGTAAAGCTTGAGGACATCACAGCAATAAAAAATCCAAAATCACCAGCAGATATTCGCAATGAAGAAATTGAGGAAGAGATCGAACTTATGAAGTGGATAGAAAAAGCTTCGCGTGAAGAATCACGTACAGAAATTAAACCAACACCCTGAGATGTTAGAATCCAAGAACGACCTGTCCAAATATATCTGTCTGAACGACGATGATGATAACAACAATGGCACGCCGGACAAAGACGAAACCGGAATGGTAAGCGGCGAGGATGATCTGGTTGCGATTTCACTTTCATACTTGCCGTCTGATTTGTCTCCCGGCTACGTAGAATTGAAAATACCTT
>CAZHBL010000838.1:0-2352 GCA_964530105.1 uncultured Pirellulales bacterium
TGCTTATCAACTCTGACCTCTGTCAAAAATCACTCATTTTGCGGAAGTCTTTTATAAAAGTTTTATTCCAGGCATAATTCGACTCATTTTGTTGCTGCATATTCACGGTAATGCTCAGCTACTTCGCCCTGCTTATCATCGCCCTTATGGAAGTAGAAGCGATACTTGAACGTTACGCTCTGGCTGGCCGGAATTACCAGATCACCTGTGCCAGCCGGCTTATTCTCGAAATAATGGACTCCGAACGGATTGGCGGCGAACAGCCCGTAGTCGCGCACGTGCCACCATGTCGGATGCCGCGGATTGTCCGGGTGGTCGAAGATGGCCACGCCTACAATTTGGCCGTCAACGGGTCCGTAGTAATCACACCACTCAGCTCGCTTGCCCCAGGTTTTTCCGTCTGTGTCGCCTGCGCTGTTAATAATATGTCCCTTGCCCACCTTTCCTTCCAGCCGCATAGTAGAAGCCAGACGAATCGCCATCGAACCTTCCTTCGTGTCGCCCATCGTCACCTGCCCGTTCGAGGCGTGTATCGTGACCTCGAAGTCCATGATCTGTCCGTCCGCGGTATTGTAAAACTTATGCGTACGCGTGTCTGTGCAGACGACTTTGCCGTCCTTTGCGACATATTTGTCGGTCGAGACAATTTCGCCCATATCGGGGCCCGAGCTAACTTTGAGGAACTTGTCATGGACGATATTGCCGGATCTGCTGCTGCCTTCACCCCAGAAATCCTGCCCGTTTATCTCGCCGTGCGTGAACCACAGGCTTTTGTGGTGGACGTGGTCTTTCTCTTCGTCCGGATTGATATCCTTCATTGGCCAGTTGCGAACGACCAGTGCGCCAGTCGGCCCGATTACCGGGTAGAAGTACGGCCGGGGCACATCCTGGTAGTTATATTCGGTGAACAGTTTGCCGTTGATCGTAACTCTCAGCTTGTTGTCTATATCGTCAATCTTAACGCCGCCCCGGCTCGTTGCTCCACTCATCTGGGCCTTCGAAACCATCTGCCCAAACACCTGTCGCTGCTCAGCAAGAGCCTTGACGCGATCATCGGGCTTTGTTCGGGCTTCGAGAAGAATCCAGCCATTATAGTCCATCACGACGAAAAGATTCATCAATTCCTGGTAGGGGTAGTCACCTATATTCAGCTCTCTCACATGGGCAGTGTCGCCAAAACGGTCATTGACCAGGTTGAAGTTATATTCCAGCCCTTCACCCTCCAGGTCCTGTTCATTACAGTTCCAGCAGACGCCGACGTTGGGATTGTCGGCCACGTCCATAATCGCCTTTATTATCGGCAGCCTTGAGCATCCGCCGTGAACTTCCAGTCGAATCTGTTGGCCGTAGTCAGCACCAAAGCGGCCCAATTCATTGAGCGACTTGCCTATCTGCTCGATCGTCTTTTCCTGCGGCACGTTCTTTGGCAGATCGTTCGGCTTGACTTTGACACCCGAGCCGCCGCAGTCGCGAGAGAGCTTGATATACTCTTTCGCTCCTTCGATATCTTTCCTGAGCCTCGACGCATCGGCGTGATGGAAGGCGAAGTTTGTTCCCGGTCCTAAAAGCGTAACAGGACTGTCGTCGAAACGTTTCTTTACGTCCTTGCGCTGCTGGGCGTTGAGGTTCGATTCGACGCCGTGCGCGTGCTCGGTCCGCAACTCGACGCCAAGCACTTTGGTCTTCTCGCAATTGGCGATCAACGTCGGCAGGTCCCAGTCTTGGCCCCAAAGGTAGGTTACCAGTCCGAATTTCATCTTAGAGCCCGGGCCAGCCGAGATTCGAGCAAACACCATGCCTAACGGACCGGCCGTAACAACCGCGGCACCAATATACATTGACTGTTTCAGAAAATCCCGGCGTGTATTAATGATTGTATTCATCTTTTCCTCTTTCTTTAATACTAATCCCCACTTTGCAAGATCTTAGTATCCAAGGTTAATACCAAACAATAACTCAGCTTTCGGATCTTTTCTCAAGGACACTCACATTGGTACTTCAAACCATCCTCAACGACAGTCAAAACATAAATTATCCTTGTTCAAAAACCTCCTGTCAAACGATTTTTATGGAAATCACGAAATGCATCAGCCGTCCTTACTTCGTGCTATCTGCCGTCCGCCATTTTCAACAACTTTTCTGCAATTTTTCGGTCCGCATCCGGATTAGCGATTATTCTGCATCTTTCCGCCATCGCCTGCCTGGCTTTCTGGTCTTTCATCAATTCTTCCAGTTCCTCCCAGAGCCATTCGGACCTGTCTTTTTCATCGGGCAGATCATAAACGATAACCGCCGCTCCAACTTCGACCAGCTTGCCCGCATTCAGATACTGATGTTTGTCCTTATGATACG
>CAZHBL010000839.1:0-2343 GCA_964530105.1 uncultured Pirellulales bacterium
CATGTTATGCCGGTCATATCGTTGCCCTGTTCGAGGTAAATGCTGCCGTCCTTGATATAGACCTTTCCCTGGCCCCCGAAATCGGTAATTTTCCAGTTTCCGAGTGTTTTGCCGTCGAAGAGACTCATTTCGGCCGGCGGCGCAGCCGGCTCTATTTTTGGTTCATTTGTCACATCCTCGGTGCCGGCCTGATGACATGCTCCGATGATGATGACGCCGAGAAGCAACGACGACATAAAAAGTGTCTTGCGCCACGTGTCAGGCTTCATAGAGAGCGTTCGATAAGACAATTTGTCCGCGGAAATATTGTATTTGGTACCCATCATATTTCTCCCATCATCAAAGAATAGCATTGAACAAAACGGCATTAAAGTATATAATATGTATTAACTATGAAAAAGATTTTTTCTGTAACAATTTGTATTTTGTTTTTCTCGCCGGCGCTGCTTGCACAGCGGAACGTACCCCTTGCTAATGAAGGCAAGGCGGGTCTGTACGCAAGGTCTATTGAGCAAGTCCTTCGACTCAGAGCAGATGATGTTGATTTGGCAACTGCTGCTTTGATTATCTCGGAGTACTGGAGTGAAATGGTGAACGGCCGAAGATATCTGTCGAGATTGGATGAAATGGCTCTGGAAATTCGTGAAATCCTCAGACAAAGGAAGCTCAGGGCAGATTTCAGTGCGGTTCCAGTAATAAACAATTATTTATTTGATACGCTGGGATTTAGTTCAATATCAGAAGCAAGCGATCCGAATAGCCTTTTTCTGCACACGGTCATGGATAAAAAACAAGGATATTGCCTGAGTATGTCCGTTCTTTATCTTGCAATTGGAGAACGGCTTGGCCTTCCTTTGTACGGAGTCGTTGTGCCGGGGCATTTTTTTGTCAGATACGATGACGGACGTGTGCGATTCAATATTGAAACCACAAGCAAAGGTGGAAATGCTTCCGACGAGCACTATATAAAAAAATTCAAGGTGCCCAGACTTAACGGTCGGAGCATCTATTTGAAGAATCTTAGTAAGATTCAGACTCTAGGCTGTTTCTTCAACAATCTTGGGAACAGTTACAGCGATATCGGTGATATGGAGTCTGCATTGCTGGCGTTTGAACGCGCTGTCGAGATAAATCCGACATTGTCCGAATCCCGTGCAAATCTGGGCAACATTTACCTGAAAAAAGGGCAGGTTGCACAGGCGGTCAGCGAATACCTTGCCGCCCTGGATATCAATCCGAATGACGCCAAAACGCACAACAATCTTGGAAATGCGTACACCCAGCGAGGCTCGTTAAGTTATGCGGTTTCTGAATATACGCAATCGATCAGGTTGGATCCCAACTTTGTAGATGGGTACAAGAATCTTGCCCTTGTATACAGCAAACAGGAAAGGTATGGCCGGGCAGAAGCAGAATTGAAGAAAGCGATTGTTCTGGGGTTGGAAGACGCCGGGTGTTATAGTCAATTAGGTGATATTTATAGCCAGAAAAATGATTACGAGCAGGCAATCACTCAATACAAGAAGGCATTGAAAATTAAAAATGATTTGCTCGATGCTCATTACGGTCTTGCAATTTGTTACAACAAGTTGGGAATGGTTGAGGATGAAATTTGGCAATACAATATGATTCTTGCTATTAAACCCGATATGCTTTCAGCCCTGGTCAATCTGGGCAATGCGTATTTCGGGCAGGACAAGTATAGCATGGCCATTGAACAATATAAAAAAGCTGTTCTATTAGAGCCTAATGAACCTATGGTCTATTATAACCTTGGGGCGGCGTATTCAAACGATGAGAATTACGAGCAGGCAGTGGCTGCATATCTCAAGGCAGTGGAGATTGATCCGGCAATTGGTGATGCGCATTACGGACTCGCTTTTGGATTTTATCAGTTGAAGGAATATTCTCTGGCCTGGAAACACATCAAAATTGCCCAGGATTTAGGGGTAAAAGTAACAAAAGACCAAATAGACGCCATCAAAAGCAGATTGTAGTGGAAAAGCCCACTGCAACAAACCAAAACAAATCTTGATCATCGAACACTGAATGCCAATAAATTGGCTTTGTTTTTTCAAATCGCCTTTCAACCCCCAGAGCAGGTCTGGGGGCTAACCGAAATTGGGTTTGTTTGGCTTTGAATTGGCTTTGTTTTTTCGCCGCCCAAAACCATGAAAATCTTCATATCTCCCTTTCATATAATACTTTAAGCCGATTTGTCATACCGGCAAATTGGCTTTGTTTTTTCAACTTAAGCACGAAAAACCACCAGATTTGCTCTCTTTTTTGGCTTTTTTTTGCATTTTTAGTTCAAATTAACCACGAATTCACACGAATAAACTC
>CAZHBL010000840.1:0-2337 GCA_964530105.1 uncultured Pirellulales bacterium
CACCGTCAGTCCGCCTGGACACAGAATCTAACAACGCTTCTCAAGTTAGGTCTGTTTGTGGTTTTGGTAGTGTTAGCGTTTCTTTTCGGTGACGGGCGGCTGGCACACATCGCCCAGGGGCAGCCGATAGGGCAGATTAAGCTTGGTACCGCAGCTACGCAGTTGTTCTATGTTATGTTTGCCTACAGCGGTTGGAATGCCGCCAGCTACCTGGCCGGCGAGGTCAAGAACCCGGCCCGGATTCTCCCCCGGTCCCTGCTACTCGGAGCCGGGTTGGTGGTCGTGTTGTATCTGGCTCTCAATCTTGTTTTCGCCTACGCGGTGCCTTTGACCGATGTAGGATTTGACAATGCAGAGCAGGTTCCCCAGCTCGCGGTCCAAAATCTGTTTGGACCGAGGGTTTCCAGTGTTTTCTCCGTTCTGCTCGGATTGACGTTCCTGGCTACAGTAAGCGCTTTTGTTATTACCGGTCCGCGGGTCTACTACGCCATGGCTAAGGATGGTCTTTTCCCCTCGGCAGCAGCATACGTCAGTCCGAAGGGGCGGGTCCCCATTTACGCGATGCTCGCACAGAGCGCATGCGCGGTCATTATTCTGTTCGTAACGGACTTCCAGAACTTGTATAAGTATGCCGCAGTGGGATTATCGGTCTTTGCGATGCTTTTTATCGGTGCAGTATATGTTCTTCGATGGCGCAGACCTGAGATGGAACGACCGTTTCGTGTTCCCGGATACCCGGTTGTTCCGGCGATTTTCATGGCTGTGATTCTCTTTATGACTGTGTTCGCGTTCATGCAGTGGCCCAAACCTTCGATATACAGCCTCGGGAGCATCCTCATGGGCATCCCGGTTTATTACGTCTGGTCGTTGGTCCGGCGGCGAGGAAGCTGAAATATCCAAAGTTAAAAAATCCGAGCCTCCACAGGAGTTCTGAAGGCAGGGACTGGACATACCTGGAAACGGATTAATCCGACATCTGATACAACAGGCCGACTCTCACGGAGAAAAAACTTCATCCTACCCGAATTAATGGCCTTTAACAGTCTGAAAATAAGGTTTTTGCTTTTTTTTAGAATATTTTTATGAAAACTGAAATAAAAATCCTCTCTAACTTCGTCTTTATATATAGAAAGATGGTACAGGAAGATAAAAGCAGGATTCATTGAGGGAGCGTTAGAAGTGAAAAAGAAAATCACTACTGATATTAAAGCAGTGGTTATGTTGATAATTGCGGAAGATATCATTGCCCTGCGGAATGTTATCAGAACTATCATAAAATCGGCCTCCAAGTCGCTGGGTATGAATGGAGGATCGATATTACCAGCCGATAAGAAGAAAGCGTAATACTGCGAAGCGTTGAACAATGTCAACAAAGACGGAGCTTGGGAGGTTTTGGATAGCAATAGCTCGTACTGAATTACTGTGAAGATAGTCATGGTGCTGTTTGCACATAACAGCCCTCCTTTAACGGCTGGATGTGGATTTGTCCGATACACATCCAGTCTTTATTTTAAAACGAACGCTTAGATGGCTGACTATTGGGTGTGATTTTTGAGCGTTTTACCGCCACTCGCTTGGGTATTCGATGGATCGGAACTGGATACGAAACTTTTTGCATAGTGCATCGATAAGCACTTGTATCCGTTTTAGCTGGCAATCGGTTGGGTGTTTGGTCTTTCCGTCGGCTATAATACAAATCCGGATGGTCTTATTGTTACCTGTAGAGGTAGCCGACGATTGTTGTTGCCATTTTTTAGTCGTCTGTATCTGGCCGTCGCTGCCACCGAAGCCATTGTATACACAGAAGTGACAGTTTATATCATCGGGATTTGTCAGGCCGTTGAGCGAGGCTAACTGCTCAATATTGCCGGTTTTGGTACCGCTGTAATAAATTTCGATACTGTTCCAATCGTCCTTGGACTGGATGGATCGGGAAGAAATAGCTTTGTTAACAGGATCGAGGCTGTAATAGGTCCAAAGGGAGAATGGGCCCGCCGAAGGAGGATTATGTCCTAAAGCCATTAAAACAATCGCCCCGATTGTCATTGATGCCAGTAGCGTTGCCAAAACTTTTGCTACTCTTGCCTGATTTGGCATAATCCCATCCTTGAGCATTTCCACTTCGCAAACTTTTGACAAAATATCATCCTTGAACGCGAAGAACTCACAGGTGATTAAAATCCCAATCCACACTTATCGAGCTTTGACTTACGCTTCGATACCTATTTTGCGACTTGCTGCAATACAGGTTTTGCTCATAGGTGCGGTATAGAGCTCTTATCTAATAGTATAATCCCTTATACAATAATCATCGGCACCTGCCAATGGATTACTCCA
>CAZHBL010000841.1:0-2332 GCA_964530105.1 uncultured Pirellulales bacterium
GGGGCGGGCAAATCCAGTGGATCGCGCAGTGCTTCCCGCAGAGCGACGACCTGACCGGCAGGGTCAAAATCGCTATCGACAATGGGGCGGTTGGCGCCTTCATACAGGGCGAGATCGGCGACAGATGGGTCAAGTACGGCCGGGTCGATCTGATAGCTAAAATAATTGAATTCATCAAGGACAACGGACTTATCGCCGGCGTTGCCTGTCACAATCTCGAAGTGCCGATGGCGCTCGAGAAAGAAGGCGTAGACGTCGATTTCTATATGAAAACGCTTCACCATGATAAATATTTCTCCGCCCCTTCGAAGGACCAGCGTCCCGAGACCGGCCTGCCCAGCAACGATTGTATGTGGTGCATCGATTCCGAAAAGACTGTCGATTTCATGAAGAACGTCAAAAAGCCCTGGATTGCGTATAAAGTCCTGGCCGCCGGCGCCATCCATCCACGGGACGGCTTCAAGTTCGCCTTCGAATCCGGCGCCGATTTTGCCTGCGTAGGAATGCTCGATTTCCAGGTAATCGAAGACGTCCTGATCACCAAAAACCTCCTGACAAACAACCTCAACAGGCAGCGCCCCTGGCGGGCATAAAGCCGTCCAATGCTTTTTCGCCCGTGTGCGTTCCTCTTCATTGCGTTGAAAATTGGCTTTGTTTTTTCAAATAGGGTCAGACTTTTCGTTGTTTTCTCCTCTGATTAACGCTGATTAATGCCAATTATTGTCAAGTCCTCATTCAGATATACTGCCCTCACTTCTACAAAGGTAGGTAGTTTGTCGGAAGTAACGAAAAAATCCAATAGAAAGAATTTTTATTCCCCCGCAATCAATTTATGATTTACGATTTTCGATTTATGATTGTTATAACAACATCGGCGAAGCCGCATTCATAATTCATAAATATCAAATGAGGACGACCCGCCATTCCGGAGGTGTCAGTTCCGGCACATCCCATTTGCTGCCGCAGCGGTGGCAAATGCCGGTGTCCGGCCGCCTCGGTTTGCCGCAGTTGGCACAGGTCACCAGCGTAACCTTCGGCCGGATAAGACGGTACGTTATATATGCAGGAAGACCAAATATCAGCGTCCCGGCCAGCCAAAATCTCCTGGCTTTGTTGGATAAGCCGATTATTGAAGCATCCCGCGCAAGCCGCCAGGCGAGCAGGGCGGCGAATAGAATCCCGGGCAGCATGAGCAACAAAACAAGTAGGAACTTGTAGAAAATGTTTCCCTCGTAATCTCTGGCCATAGCCACAAAGGAGTTGGGCATCAAAAACAGCGCCCGATGTGCCGAGCGGGCATCAAAACTGTAGGCAGTAAAAAAAGAAGCCAGCGTCAAAACCGGCGGATGCAGGCTCTCGAAAATGTACTTTGTTATAGTTAATGCCGGCCCGCCGGGCATATCGAAGAAAGTCGATTTGGAATCAGCACCCTTAAGCTTTTTGCCGTCCTTATCAAAAACCGCCACGGATGCCCACATACCCTGACGTGAAACGCTTGCCGTTATATAACCCATATATCCTCCTTTTGTTTTACCGGCGATTAGACGCGTACTCCACAACGTTTTGGAAGGTATGAGCCAGATAACATCTATGTCATAGTCCAGAAGATTTCTCGGTTTTGAAGAAGCTCGACCGAAAATCGTTCGGGGTTTGGGCAGATGGCCTTGAGGACTGATGAGAGTCAGTGTCCTTAGATCAAGCAGGTCGATTCGACCGGTCTCATCAACAATAGGTAAGTAGACAATAGCTTTGGGAACATGACTGGGACTTCGATACTTATAATCTTTGGTCGATGGAAGATAAAATCCTACGGTGGGATTATGTTCTGACTGCGGCAAGAAACCGATGTCGACTGGGTGGACTGAGAAGTCCGATATTTCAGGTCCCTTGCGGATGATCTGTTTATCGAAATCAATTGCATAGAAACATCTGGGGTTTCTATCATAGACAATGCAAGGGTATAGAGAACTGCGCCACGGTTGCGAAGAGCCCAGGTCGAAATTTACTATCGGAGATGAGAAGCGACCAGTATTATTTGGATTGGAGGATACGCCTTCAGGACCGGCATAGATTTCGGCCACATCTTTCCAGTCACACGTGAATAGATCTCTAAGCGTGTCTGCACTCGTACGACGGAACACGAGTTGTCCTCTAACTTCATCAAGATAAACTAGATAAATTGGGCGTCCTAAGGGATTGGGGGAGTATGCGAATCGTACGCCTCTATTGCGGGACTTGAAGTATTCTATTATCCCCGAGTTCTCAAGGAGATAATGGCTAGTACTCAGTCCCATCTATAATGTCGGATACAGTCGTTTCAATTTTATTCGGG
>CAZHBL010000842.1:0-2303 GCA_964530105.1 uncultured Pirellulales bacterium
ACTACTTCCCGGCGTGTATCCTCGATGGTACGCACGTTCGGTGAAATCTTCGTCAGAAAGTCCCGGCATGCAGCGACGTATTCCGGGTCGGCCAGGTAGTGCTTTGCATTCTCATCGAGTGTTCTTTTATTGTTTGCATGAAAAATCAATTCATGCCCGGACGAACCATCGCCCGAATAAACCTCCTCGATCCACCGATGGGTCTTGTTATAGCTGTTCTCGATGCGCAGAAAAATAAGCAACTCGAATTTATTGAAATGCTCGCTTCGCACACTGTTGGTATCGCAAATTTGCTCTCTTGCCTGCTCCGGATTATCTGCGTGCAGATTCGTAGCAAGTAAGTGCCCATGTTCGAACAATCTGCAATAAGTTCTCAAAGCGTCCGCCCACAAATAGGCGAAGTACGATCCGGAGCCGATTTCATGACAGACGTAACAACTACGCTGTTTCGGTTTTCCATTAGACGCCTCATATACCGCCTGTTCTGTGGCGGCAACTATGGGTAGGTCGATCGGCACGAAATTCAGCAGGGCACACATAACCGTCGTCTTGCCCGCTCCGCCCGGCACCGAACCGGCCATGAAAGACGAACCTTTGCTGATGCGGGCCATAAGATATGCCGCAAGATCCAGGTCCAGAGTTTTTGCAGCAAGTAAATCGAATACCGACAGCATCCGCCCCCCTCGCTGGTTGCAGTGGTTCAGTTCATCACAGTGTTTCGCGATTGCATCTTGCATATCGCTTCTTAACATAACACATTCCTGAAGATCGCTCAATCCATTACCAGGGTGATACGGTATAGCCTAATTCGCCCCACACGGCCTTCTGAACCCTGTGCAAATCCGGATTACCCGTCTGACTGGGACCGGAGCCGACCTCCAGCATGCCATAGCTTATCGTACGCGGGTCTTTCCACTTGAAGTATTCGCTGTGCCCGTCTGCAAATGAAAAGTTGGTGCCGTTTCCGTGCCGGATCGGCGGCGGGTCATAATTGCGGTTGCCAGCGGCAAGGATACCCGGCTGTGTGACGGTCGAACCCCACCAGGCTTCGGTGTCGTAAGGAACGCTCCAACTGGCGAATGTTACCCAACCCTCATCGATAAAAACAACCCTGTCGCCCGGTCTGCGAATATCTATCCTGTTTTTAATATTCGGTCCGCTGCTGGGCCAACCATTCATAGAATCGACTATGGCGTACGTACGCATCTCTCCACGCAGGCCGGTCGGGCATTTGTAAAGTCTTTCGCTCTTGACGTATGGGAATAGTGCACCTTCTTTGACGGCTATTATCTGGTCGGCTTCACTTGTCTGGTCGGTATAACCGGCCCAGTGGACCCAGCCGTCCTCATCGGCAGGTATTGGATTTTCGCCCCCGCTGCCGGTGCAGCCGTTAACGATTTTGTCATTGTTATCGTCAGCATACAAGACCCATGCAAGCCCTAACTGCTTGACATTGCTTAAACAGACTGCACGCTTACCCTGCTCCCTGACCCTGTTTAATGCCGGGATCAATATCGCCATCAATATTGCAATTATAGCGATAACCACCAATAGTTCTATCAGGGTAAATCCTTTTCGTTTGTTCATAATTTTATTTTACCACCGAACTCGCAGAGACCGCAGAGTTTTTTATTTTTTATTCCTTTCTCAGCGTCCTCGACGGTCTCAGCGGTCAAATCGCAACTGAATATCGTCAAAGTACATCGTACCGGAACCACCAGCCTGTGGATTCTTCTTGTCGCCGAGGCCAATAGCAATAGTATCGACATTGGTAAGGTTCACGCCCTGGTCTGCAAACGCCTGCAGGTCGATATTCCATTTCGTCCAGGTGTCTATCTGTGTTGCATTAGGATTATCGTGATAGACCACAGCACTGCCGTTGAGGGCAACATACATCGGCTCAGGATCATTGCTCGGCATAGTTGCACCAATAGCCTGATGTGTCCACATCGGCGGACTAACCGAGCCGGTCGTCTTAACGTCGGAGAATTCGGCCTTGCATGTCACGCCGGCACTGTGACTGGTTACTGCCAGGCCTATATAGACATTCTGGCTCATCGGGATTTGTACGGGTGTAGTGTCCTGTACCTGCAGCCAGGTGATGCCATCAGCAGAATAATAGCCCGTAAAGTAACCTCCGGCGTCACGTTCTAATTTAACCCAGTACGGCGCTGTAATCCCGGTCTGGCTCATTTGGAAACTGGTGCCACCGGTAGTGTTACGAACCTGGGAGGAAGCACCGTAACCAGGCGTAATATCCATGAAGGCATGTTTTGAGCCGGGTTCCAGCGTCTCACGAATCA
>CAZHBL010000843.1:0-2303 GCA_964530105.1 uncultured Pirellulales bacterium
CAACGGCAATTGTAACCTTCTTGAAAGGAAGCAAAATGGTCAGTGGCAAAGAATCAGCTCAATTACTTGACGATCTTGTCTTTCCGAAAATATTCCAGACTTTTCGTATGTCAATTCAGCCGACGAAATTGATAATTACCTCTGTTGCACTGGGTGTCATATGCCTGGCTGGCTGGATTATGGACTTTAGTAAAACCGTTGCTGTTGAGCGCGATAACGAAGGCAGAATTGTGGCGACAGAGTTAAAGATTTATATGACTGCTGCCGACCGCAATGAGGTGCTGTTAGAAATCGAAAAACTCAGGCAAAACGGCCAGAGCAGTGGTGTGTTTTCCACGATGTGGCACTTCTCCTCTAAAATGTTTCATGGTGCGGTAGATTCCGTATTTACATTAGACTTGCCGGGTGTTATAGGAAATATTACGGCTTTTTTCATGGCGGTGGGATGGATTCTAAGGTACCACCCGGTCTATTGCATCATCTTTTTTATAATAATGCTTGCCGTGATTTCCATCTCCGGAGGTGCTGTCTGCCGAATTGCAGCTCTGCAATTTGCCCGGGGAGAAAAACCGGGTTTGGCCGAAGCGCTGCGATTCAGTACAAAGAGATTCGTGAATTTTTTCACGGCGCCTTTAGCTCCTATCGGTATAATTATTTTCATAGGGCTTTTCATATTTCTTTTGGGATTGGCAGGTAACATTCCGCGGGCGGGAGAGTTAATAATAGGCCTCAGTATGCCGATGGCCTTATTTGCGGGTGTATTGGTGGCGGTAATTGTGATAGGAGCTGTTGCCGGATTGAATTTGATGTTTCCTGCTGTGGCGTATGATGGTTCCGACTGCTTTGACGCGATAAGTCGCTCCTTTAGTTATGTGTATGCCAGGCCATGGCGGATGGCTGTATACACTGCGATAGCCGCTGTTTATGGTTCATTTTGTTATGCATTCGTTCGGATTTTTGCCTTCTTGTTGCTCTGGATTACCCGCTGGTTATTGCAGCTTGGCCTCTGGTCTGATAGCGGCAGTAAAGAGGTCAATAAGCTTGTAGCAATCTGGCCTAAGCCCGAACTCAGGTATTTGGTACGCTTTTCACCTCTGGCGGGAGCCAACTGGACGGAATGGGCGGCAGCTTTTCTGGTATATCTGTCTTTGCTGGTTATTGTCGGATTGGTCGTTTCTTTTATCATCAGTTTCTATCTTTCAGCCAATACCATTATCTATTCACTTATGCGCAACAAAGTTGACAATACTGCTTTTGAGGATATTTATATGCCATTCGACGAAGCAGAAGTCGAGCCGACCGCCAGCGAACTGCTACCACAGGAAAAACCGCCGTCATCGGAGTCCGAATCGAAGCAGGATGAATCATCTTAGCAGTAGTAACGAAGCGGGCTTTTTTGCGATGGTGTTGGACTATGCCGGACAGATGGAAACTGTAGTGCCGAGAGAATATGCCTGAGATAAACACAAAAATACAGCCAAAGAACAAAGATAAAGGTCTGCCGCAATTTTCAACTTCTCCCCCCGCCTTACTGCTTCGTGTCCGCAGGCCGTTAATTGTACTTGCCCACATAATTGCTTTCGCATCTTCTCTGATGCTTTCTTTCCTTGTAGTGCAGAATATGCAGTTCAGGGCGGAATGGCTTGAATTGTATCCTGCTTTGCTGATGCTTTTTCTTATCATAAAACTGCCGGTATTCGGTCTTTTCAAGCAATATCGAGGCTGGTGGCGCTATGTCGGGATTTCCGATCTTCTCGGGATATTCGGAGCGTCGCTTGTCAGTACTTTTATTATTGTGGTTTTATGGTTTGCAATCGGTAATATTCCTGCCGTTCGTATAAGTTTACCATCGGGTTTGGAGAGACCAGCCGAAGGTGTATGTATAGCCGATATGTTTGCCACGGTTTTTATGCTTGGCGGATTACGAATTATTATAAGGCTGTATTTTGAGGAGTTTCGCACGGCCGAAGCCGGTCGGCTGAAGCGATTTTTAATAGTTGGCGCAGGCAATGCCGGCGAGGCGCTGTTGCGAGAAATTCTCCGCATGCCCGTTACTCAATATGATGTTGTCGGCCTGATTGACGATGACTCTGTCAAACAGGGCACTCATATTCATGGGATTCCGATTCTTGGTACTGTTGAGCAACTGCCTGAGATATGTGAACAACATAAAATCGAAGAAATTGCCATCGCAATGCCCTCGGCAAGCCCCCAGCAGCTAAGGCGCGTCATCCAGGTCTGCGAAGGAACCAAAATCCGATTTCGTACCGTTCCTTCGATTACGGATATCGCTTCCGGCAAGC
>CAZHBL010000844.1:0-2302 GCA_964530105.1 uncultured Pirellulales bacterium
AACCCACGACCTCTTGCATGCCATGCAAGCGCTCTCCCAACTGAGCTATGGCCCCAGATGCCGGTAATACTACCACATACCGTCAATATCGGCAAGAAAATTCTGTTTTTTTATCTTTTTGCTCCAAATGTTTAGATATAAGATGGCAGATTGCCTTTTTTCCTCGGCCGAATTATAATGCTTTTCAAAGAACCACGAGTGGGGGCGGGCGTATCAGGAGTTGTCGAAAGGACATAAGCAGGATTTTGATTAAGAGACGAAGAATATCGATAACGGGGCGGGTTCAGGGCGTTGGTTTTCGGCCGGCCGTGTACAGAATCGCACGGTCACTGAAACTGTCCGGTATCGTGTATAACGATACAAAGGGCGTTACGGTCGAACTGCAGGGCGAGACGGGTAAAATAGCTGAATTTCTGGCCCGGCTGCAATCCGACGCCGGCAAACCACCGCTGGCGGAGATAACATCCTGCGATGCCGTCAATATACCGGTAATCGAGTCCGAAGCCGAATTCGTCATCGAGACGAGCGATTTGCATGGGGCGCTGCTGTCACAGGTGACCGCCGATATCGCCACCTGCCGGGACTGCCTTGCTGAAATGGCCGACAAAGAGGATTTTCGCTACGGCTATCCTTTTATAAACTGCACCAATTGCGGGCCAAGGTATTCTATCGTAAAGACCATTCCGTACGACAGGCCGAATACGACGATGTCGGTTTTTGATATGTGCAAGAAGTGCGCCGCTCAATATACGGATGTAAATGACCGCCGTTTTCACGCTCAGCCGGTTGCCTGCGGGAAGTGTGGGCCGCAAATTCGGCTTACAGACAATACCGGCAAAGAAATCGCCTCGCAGACCGAGAAAGTAATCTCCGAAGCGGCGAGGCTGCTTTCGGCCGGAAAAATTGTGGCGATAAAAGGGATCGGCGGATTTCATTTAGCAGTCGATGCGCTTAATAACCAGGCCGTGCAGCGATTGCGCCGGCGTAAAAAGCGAGACCATAAGCCTTTCGCTATGATGGCTGCTTCGGTCGAACGGATAAAAGAATATGCAATTGTCAACGGAGCAACCGGTCGGCTCTTGGGCAGTCCTCAAAGCCCGATTGTCCTGCTGCCCAAAAAGCCGGACAGCTCCATAGCCCCATCTGTTGCTGAGGGTGTTGACACTTACGGTTTTATGCTGTGTTACGCGCCGCTGCACTATCTGCTTTTTGCACAGAATATAAAGGTTCTGGTAATGACCAGCGGCAATATTTCCGATGAGCCGTTGATTTGTAAAAACGATAGGGCGCTCGAACGGCTCGGCGACGTAGCGGATGCCTTCCTGGTACACGACAGGGAGATTTACCGGCAGGTTGATGATTCGATTCTGAATTTTGTGGACGGCCAGCCGACTTTTTTAAGAAGGGCCAGGGGGTATGTTCCGACTCCGATTTTCATGGAGAAGAGCTGCCGACAGGATATTTTCGCTGCCGGGGCGGATTTGAAGAATACTTTTTCCTTCGCTAAGCAAGATCAACTTATCTGCAGCGAGCACATTGGCGACCTCGAAGACGCAGAAGTTTATCATCACTATAACGATTCGATCGAGCATCTGAGGGGACTCTTTGAAGTCGAGCCGAAAATTGTAGCCTGCGACCTCCATCCAGGCTATCTGTCCACGCGAGACGCTCTTTCAAAGCCCGATGTTAAGATTATCCAGGTTCAGCACCATTGGGCCCATATCGCATCTGTTCTGGTCGAGCACGGTCTCGAGGGGCCGGTCATCGGACTTGCAGCAGATGGCACCGGCTATGGAACCGACGGCGCGATCTGGGGCTGCGAATGCCTGATTGCATCGTTGGAAGAGTTTGAGCGATTCGGGCATCTGTCTTACTATTCTCTTGCCGGCGGGGACAAGTCAAGCAAAGAAGCCGTAAGACCCGCTTTGTCATTGCTAAAAAAAGCATACGGCGGCAAATTCACCTTAGAGGAACTCGCCTGGCTGCTTAGCCGGATCGAGCCTGACAATAGCAGGCTGCAAATGATATCGGAGCAGCTTGAGAAAGACGTTAATTGCGTGGAGTCTTCCAGCCTCGGCCGGGTATTTGACGCAGTCGCGGCCATGCTCAGCCTGGGAAGCTACAACCATTTCGACGCGCAGTTGCCGATGGCATTGGAGGCGATCATTGAGAGCGGCATTGAAGAAAGTTATGACTTCGAACTGGTAAATACCGCCGAAAAACCATTGCAGCTCGATTTGGGTAAGATGATAAGGCATATTATAGATGATATTCAAAATGACCGGCCCGCGGCGGCAATCTC
>CAZHBL010000845.1:0-2301 GCA_964530105.1 uncultured Pirellulales bacterium
ACGGTTCCCGCGAAGCGGGATTCCGCCGGAATAACAAGAGGGCGCCGATTTTGCCTATTGGCAAAAGGCAGCCCCGATAACGTTTGTCAGGAAAGGAAAAGAAAAATGAAGACCAAGTCTCGTGCCTCGGCTCGAACAGCCGGCAAACCCTCTATTAAAACAGGTGCACAGATTGTCGTCGATACGCTTATCGAACAGGGTGTGGACACAATGTTCGGATATACCGGTGGCGTGGTACTGCCATTGTTCGACAGATTGTACGATGCGCCGATCAATTTTATAGTCCCACGTCACGAACAAGGCGGATGCCACATGGCCGACGCTTATGCCCGCGCCAGCGGGAAAGTAGGCGTTGTGCTGGCGACCAGCGGTCCGGGGGCGTGCAATCTCGTGACGGGGCTGGCCACGGCGATGATGGACTCAGTGCCCATGGTTGCCCTAACGGGCCAGGTTCGCACGGAACTTATCGGAAACGACGCTTTCCAGGAAGCCGATACGACCGGTATTACCCGTCCGGTTACAAAATATAATTGCATCGTCAAGGATGTTAAGGATCTTGCACGAACCGTCCGCGAAGCATTTTATATAGCTTCAACCGGTCGGCCCGGCCCGGTACTGATTGACCTGCCGGTTGACGTAGCGGTTGCCAAGTTCAATACCGACGGCCCGGCGGAGATGAAACTGCCCGGCTATCGGATTCGGACGAAGGGACATGCCCGGCAAATATCGATGGCGGCCAAAGCGATAAATAAATCCAGGCAGCCTGTACTGTACGTCGGTGGTGGTGTCATCACTGCCAACGCCGGCAAAGAACTCAGCGCATTGGCGGAAAAGGCGCATCTTCCTGTAACAATGACCCTTCTGGGATTAGGCAGCTACGATCAGAGAAAAGCCGAATCGCTGGATATGCTCGGTATGCACGGCTCTGCATATGCCAATTACGCAGTTCAGCAGTGTGATCTATTAATTGCCATAGGCGCCAGGTTCGATGACCGGGTTACCGGCAAGATCGAGACCTTTGCTCCGAACGCAAAAGTAATCCACATCGACGTCGATCCGGCCAGTATATCGAAGAACGTCGGCGTCGATATCCCTGTCGTAGGCGATGCCAAAGTCATTCTCGAAGCATTGGCCAAGGAAGTCGAATACCGGGAAAGAAAAAAGTGGTTCGACAAGATCGCCGAATGGAAGAAGAAGTTTCCATTTCGTTACGACCAGAACTCTTCGTCAATAAAACCGCAGTATGTCATCGAAGAGATTTGCCATCAGACGAAAAACGAGGCAATTGTCACTACAGGCGTCGGTCAGAACCAGATGTGGGCCGCTCAGTTTTACAAGTTTATCAAGCCCAGGCAGTTCATAAGCTCCGGCGGGCTCGGAACAATGGGCTTCGGCCTGCCGGCCGCCATCGGCGCGCAGATCGCCAAGCCCGACGCCACTGTTATTGACATTGACGGTGACCACAGCTTTAATATGACAATGACGGAGCTGTCCACGGCGATCGAGCATAAATTGCCGATTAAGGTTTGTATCTTAAACAACGGCTATATGGGAATGGTCCGGCAGTGGCAGGAGCTGTTCTATGGACGGCGATATTCCAAGAGCTACCTTAAGAATCCTGAGTATGAGGCCCTTGCCAAGGCTCTCGGAGCAGCCGGAATGACCGTTGAGAAAAAGGCCGAAGTCCCGAAAGCCGTCAAGCAAATGCTGAAAGAAAAGCAGCCTTGTGTAGTTGATTTTAGAGTCGAACCCGAAGAAAATGTTTGGCCGATGGTCC
The DNA here is from genome assembly GCA_964530105.1 of uncultured Pirellulales bacterium. Lineage (GTDB taxonomy): Bacteria > Planctomycetota > Phycisphaerae > Sedimentisphaerales > Anaerobacaceae > JAFGPJ01. The sequence goes on from CAZHBL010000845.1 coordinate 1,778, forward strand.
CTGCGGGCAAAAGCCTGGACGAGATGAGCGGACTTGACATATTGGAAAGGTTGATCTGATATGAAACATATAATAAGCGCATTAGTTGAAAATAAACCCGGAGTTCTGGCCCATGTCGCGGGAATGTTCGCGGCTCGGGCGTTCAATATCGATTCACTGGTTGTCGGCCGAACCGAGGACCCTGCGTTGAGTCGGATGACCATCGTCGTTATCGGTGACGATAGAGTCCTCGAGCAGGTCCGAAAGCAATTGGCCAAGGTTGTCCCGGTTGTTAAGGTTCAGGATTTTGTCGGCCAGCCGGTGGTCGCACGAGATTTGATGCTTATAGCCATTTCCGCGCCGCCGGAAAAACGCTCCGAGATTCTCTCGCTGATCGAAATGTTCAGGGGCAAAGTCGTGGACATCGGCCAGAAGTTCGTCATGGTCGAAGTCAGCGGGCCCGAGGACAAAATCGAGGCCTTCATCAATGTATGCAAGCCGTACGGCATCAAAAGCCTCGCCAGAACCGGAACCATCGCAATGCC
>CAZHBL010000846.1:0-2301 GCA_964530105.1 uncultured Pirellulales bacterium
AAAGATTTTTCAAAGGGGACATCGGCTTCAACACAGAATCCCTTTTCCAGCTTGTCTTTCCTCCCGAACGGCGTTTCCACCCGTTGCCCCACTTGAATCGGCCAAATCTCATCCGGCACTCGGTAATCAAATTCACTGTCGGCTGCCGACTCAAATGCTACGCGGATAATATGCCGATAGGGCGGCTCCCTGGTGTCTTCGGCAAACAAATCTTTAGTTTTGTATTTAGTCATTTGGTTATCTGAGGCAAAACCGCTGGATAAACATTGAGTACCGCGATTTGAGCGGAATTTCCAGTTTCAAAAGACACCAAAAGCCATAACCGGCGCGCCGGGAAATGCGACTGAAAAATCCGAATGTCCCAGGACAACGCCGTCCTGCTTACAAAGCAGCGTATCCTGTAATTTTCCAAAAGCGTTATAGATTTTGGCCACTGCCTGGCCACTTTTAACCAAGTCACCTGGCTGGGTCAGGAACCTGATGATCCCGCTGGCCGAGCTGACAGGCAGTGATGAAGACTTCAAAATTTTACCTTTAGCCGCCTCGGGTGCCTGGTATATGAAATCCTCAGCCGGTTTTGTTATCATTTTTAGGTAAGCTAAAATCCCCAAAATTGATTTAACGCCGTACTCCACATTCTTCTCGTTCACGATATATGATTCTCCCAGTTCGATGGTCAGGGCGGGAATATCGTGCTCCAGCAAACTATAAGAAAAAGATCCCGTGGCATCCTCGGTTTCCTGCACGACCAGAAAACCCGACTCGCCGGCGACCTTCCTCGTCTGTTCATAGGCCTTTTTATGAGCGCTGCCGGGATTCGGATCGACGAGGGTATAGGGAATCGATTTCATCCAATCATTGTGCAGGTCCAGTACCAAAGTGGGATGGGTTTCTTTGATAGTGGAGAATATTATATCAGCAATCCTCTCTGCCACAGAGCCGATCTTATCGCCCGGGAAAGAACGGTTCAGGTCTTCCTTGCTCAACGTTATGTTTCTGCTTGCCGTCTCGAAGCCGATGGGATTCATCAGCGGAAAGGCATACAGCGAGCCGCTCAGAAGCGGCTGTCTTCTTATGACCTTGAACACTTCCTGAATAGTGACGATGCCGGTAACCTCATCGCCATGGATACAGCCGGTCAGCCAGACCACCGGGCCGGGATTCATACTTTCAACCAACATAAAGGGCAATCGCCGCCGGGACAAATCCGAGCCGGTTAAAATCTTTAAAAACGAATATCTCACTTTTTGCAGTTTGTCTTTGTTTTTGGATGTTTTCACTGTTTCTTCTCTTCCATATTAATGTCATATAAACCGGCTTTTCGCCTCTTTTCCGATTTTTCGTTTATATAAGTGTCATCACGTATGTCCAGCCCGAGCTTTGCGATCAAGCCCTTGAGATAATCAAGGTGTGGGCATGGTGACGAATGGAAATTATCTTTTGTTATGCAGGAGGACAGTTGCACAACGATTCGGTCTTTTGTTATTCCTTCCGCTTTATTAATCCGGCGGATTAAATTGCTCAGCTTACGGTGTACCGCCCGGCCGCAACAGCCGCCACAGGTCAGACTGAGCATGCGATACGCCTTGTCCTTTGGGTATGCGGCAAAACCGCCGGAGCGTTCGTTGAATGCCAGCTCGCAATTATAGCCGGAGCATCGTTCTTTGACAATATGACACTGCACGATGACGATGTAGTCTTTGTCTTTCAAGTCTATCATATTTCAACTTTCTAATGACTGTTGTCGCTGTCAATCAGCTCTAATCTTTGAGTTTAAAGTAATCCGTTGCAATTTGATTTATAGTCTCGCCGATGGCAAGCGATGCCGTCGCGGCCGGTGACGGTGCGTTCAGAACGTGAATGGCATTTCCTTTCCTTTCTATCTTAAAATCGTCGATCGGCCGGCCGCTCGACTCAATCGCCTGGGCACGGACACCCGCCTTGCAAGGCTTAATATCATCGTCTTGCAGCGACGGAATAAGTCTTTTTAATTGTTTAAGAAACAGTTTTCTGGAGAATGCCCTGGCATACTCGCCTAATCCGTATCTCCAGTATTTAAAGAACATTTTCCAGAGCCCGGGATAAGATAGGGCGTCCCATGAATCTGCGAGGCTGAAATCGGTTTTGCCGTAACCTTCCCGCTTGAATGAAAAAACGGCGTTCGGCCCGCACTCGACGTTGCCGGCAATCGTTCGTGTGAAATGGACCCCGAGGAAGGGCAGGGCTGGGTCTGGAACGGGATAGATCAGGCCTTTGACTTTCTCCTGCGCCTTTTCCGTCAGCTCATAATAATCGCCGCGG
>CAZHBL010000847.1:0-2295 GCA_964530105.1 uncultured Pirellulales bacterium
GCGTGACACCGAGACGGGGCTTTATTATTTCGACCGGTTCGGGAATATGGAATTGTTGTACCGGGAAAAGGGCATTTCGTCGATGTATCCAATCCCGCTCGAATCGCGTCCGATGCCGCCGGCTGTACACGGCACACTGGACGAAGATCTGGGTGACGAGGGCGAGTTTATGCTAACCGATGTGCGTAAGAGCCATTTTCCCATGCCTGAAAATCGCCGTATAGTTGAGCTGCGTGTTTTTCAGGTTTTGCCCAAAAGCCGTACGCATGTCGCCAATAAACCGCGTATCGGCTTTGCCAACGCCGAGAGTGCAAGAATGCTTCTTGGCACGATTCCGGTCGAGTCGGACGGCTCTGCCTATTTCCGCGTCCCGGCGAGAAAGCCTTTATATTTTCAGGCCGTGGATGAAAACGGAAGGGCGGTCCAGTCCATGCGTTCGGTCACGTATTTGCAGCCGGGAGAACGGCAGGGGTGTGTTGGTTGTCACCAGCCCCGTAATCAGGCCGTGACGACTCAGAAAAGTCGTCCCCTGGCCATGCGGCGTGAGCCTTCCAGATTAAAAACCGGGCCGGAGGGGACACAGCCTTTCAGTTTTCCGCTTCTGGTTCAGCCGATTCTGGATAAGAACTGTATTAGTTGTCACGACGGCAAGCCCGGCTCGGACAAGAGTAAGTTGGTATTGACGAGCAAGCCGGCAGGAGAATTTACCAGATCGTATGAGAGCCTGAAACCTTATGTTAAATGGTATGAGTGGGGCGGTGCCAGCATCGAGCCGATTATAACCCGTCCCGGCAAGATAGGTGCCGACGTAAGTCCGTTAACTGGGATTTTATCCGATGCCGTTCACCACCAGAGCGTGAAACTTAAAGATAGCGAGCTCCGGCGGCTGTATATCTGGCTGGATGGCAATGTGCCGTTTTATGGCACCTATGAATCCGAAACGCGATTAGCACAGAAAAACGGTCTGTCTGTCCCGCCGCCGTCACTTCAATAGCCAGTGATCTATAATTTCCTCAGCGGCTCCCGGCAGGATACCCAGAATCCAGGCCAAATCGATAATCGTCGGCCTTTTGCGGATTTCGTGCATGTGCAGGGCAGCAGCCAGCAGTCGCTCGCGGGAGCATCCGATGTCGTCCAGAGTATGGGCGGCGCCGGCGGTTTTAAGGCAGTTCTTAATTTGTGCCGGAGAGCGAACCTGTCGCTTGGCGGCGGCAAGAAACTCGCACCAGGTTTTATTGTCTGCCAACTTTTGACGAATTTTTTGGAGCATGGGTATTTTCTGCTGGTATTCCTGGCGGACATTCCCGGCCAGCGGGCCCCAGAATGTGCTGTCGATATCGACGGGATATGGATGGCAGACGGGCTTATCGATTTTGAAGATACGTTCATAGATGGCCGAGGCGAATATCGTGCCGAGACCGACCTGCCTGCCGTGAAGGTCGTGCTTAGCGCCGTCGATGCTTGACATCATGTCCAGCGTGTGACTGAGCAGATGCTCACCGCCGGAAGCCGGCGCCGATGTCCCTATAATGGTCATGGCGATGCCGGAATACAGCAGAGCGTTGAACAAAGCCTCGATAGCAGAGGGCTTTCGGTCGCTGATGTCTTCAGGCTTATCGAGATAGTATGGCTCCATTGAATTTATGATTTCGCTGCAATAGCGGCAGAAGGATTCGCCGCAGAACAGACTGTTGAATATCCAGTCGGCGGTGCTGACAGGCTTGGCGATGGTGTCGCCCAGGCCGGCGGCAGTCAGCTCGAAAGGGGCATCGATGATGATAGACGGAATGGCAAAAACCGCCAGAGGAGCCTTGGCACGTATAAGAGTTTTGACGCCATCGATTGTCGGAGCGACATTGGCGGCAGTATAGCCATTCATCGTAGTAGCGGTTGCGAAGACGACATAGGGCATGTCCTTATCGAAGGCCGACCACTTGGTCAAATCATTGACGACACCGGAACCGACCGCAAGGGCAATATCGGCTTGGGGCATCCGGTCATTGTGCCAGGCATGAGTCGCTTCGTCGCAAACAGGGTCGCCTTTGGCGGTATCAGGGACAATAATATCGCGAACGGACCAGCCTTTTTTTCCGAGAGCTTCTTTGACATGCTTGCCGGCAATGACCCATGTCCGCTTATCAGCAACAAGAACAATGCTACGACCACTAACCAGAGAGCCTAACACTTCGGGCAGGCGCTCCAGGGCGTCTTCGGCATAAATTATGCTCCTGATGGGGACCTTGTGGTTTCGCCCACATTCGCAATCGAAAGTAGTATCGAGCAGTTTTTCAGGAT
>CAZHBL010000848.1:0-2290 GCA_964530105.1 uncultured Pirellulales bacterium
CGCTCCGTGCAATAATTTCTCTTGACTGGAACACAGGTTATTTAGTATAAATGTAATAGGTTAAACTACCAGGAATTGTACGTCTGCAGGTGGATTTCTACTCCGCCATTCGGTGACCAGTTTTTTGGGAAGGAGGTTATTTCAAATCATAAAGCCTTTTTCAGAGCAAGCGGGAACAAAAATTGCCAAAATAAAGGATGTTATAAATCTTTTGTCCGGGAAACGATTATGTTCAAAAGTTTAAATTGAAATTTTTCGTCAAAAACAGATTAAAAATATCAGCAGATAAAAGGAGGAAACAAAATGTGTAACCAAACATCAAAACAAATTTTACTCGGTATTTTCATAGCATTGTTGATAATAACAAAGCCCATTTATGCTGTAACAAACTTCAAAATATCCAACTACGGGGGCGGCCACCAGATATGGTTCGAAGCTGAGGATTTCGATGAACGCAATCCCGACACAGATGAATATTATCCGGTTGCTGATGTGACTGATGCGTTCGGCCAGGCAATTACACGGACAGGCGGCGCCGGCGGCATGATTCGCTGGACGTTCGATATCGATTCGGCCGATGGCAAGGGCGGTATCTGGTATTTTTGGGCGCGCGTTTTGAATCCGGACAATCTGTCGGATTATATGCTCGTGGAGGGAGACCCGGGTGACGCAGAGATTCCGGCAGGCCCCCCTTTCCCTGGAAGCGACGGAACAGCGCCATTCGTTAATGATGATGACCGAGTCTTCGAGGAAACGACTGATCCCTGGGGTTGGTGGGGAAATAACGAAGGAAGCACCAAAGAGCTTCAAAATGGTGAGAACTCGATGTACATCTTTCACAGGCAGGGTGCTGATACCGCGTTCTGGGATGTCTTCGTGTGGACGGATGATCCCGGCTACAGACCAACCGATGAAGATTATGAAAATGCTCTGATATTTATTCCCGGTATCGCCAATAATCCAAGTCCGGCTGATGAGGCCGTCCTTGAGGATACATGGGTAAGCCTTAATTGGTCACCGGCAAAAACTGCCGTTTCGCACGATGTGTATTTTGGTGAGAATTTCGAAGATGTGGACAACGGCATCGGAGAGACTTTCAGGAGCAACCAGCCTGAGACATTTTATGTTGTCGGCTTTCCCGGTTTCCCTTACCCGGATGGCCTTACTCCGGGCACAACATATTACTGGCGAATTGACGAGGTCAATGACCTGGATCCGAATAGCCCGTTCAAAGGCGATGTCTGGAGCTTTATGGTTCCGCCAAAGATCGCCTTTGAACCCGAACCGGCAGATGTTGCCGACTCTGTAGCTCTGGATGTACAGCTTAGCTGGACACCGGGTTTCGGTTCGAAACTACACACTGTATATTTTGGAGATAACTTTGAAGACGTAAACACTGCCACCGTAGGATTGCCCCAGGGAGCTGCAACCTATAGTCCCGGCCCACTTGAATTAGCCAAGACTTACTATTGGCGTATTGATGAGTTCGACGGCTTCGGTACTCATAAAGGCCAAGTCTGGAGCTTTACTACTGAGGGCACAGTTGGAAATCCGAATCCCGCTAAAGGCGCTGTGGATGTCACGCAGGCACCTGTTCTTACCTGGGCGCCGGGAGTCTTTGGTGCTTCACATGAAGTTTACTTCGGAACAGACAAAGATGCAGTCAAAAATGTCGATACAAGCTCGCCTGAGTATAAAGGTAGCGGAAACCTTGGTTCCGAGAGCTATGAACCCGGAGAACTTGAGTGGGCTACAACTTATTACTGGCGAATAGATGAGGTCAATAACGCCAACACAGACAGCCCGTGGACCGGCCCTCTCTGGAGCTTCACTACAGTGAACTTCTTTATCATTGACGATATGGAGAGCTACAACGACCTTGATGAAAGTGAACCCGGGAGCAACAGGATATATCTTGCCTGGGTGGACGGATTCGACAACCCGGCTATAAACGGCTCTATCGTTGGTCATGCTAATGCTCCTTTTGCCGAGCAGACTATCGTTCACGGTGGTTTGCAGTCGATGCCAATGTCCTACGATAACGCTGTTGGCAAATCCGAGGCGACTTTGACACTGTCTAACCAGCATGACTGGACAGAGGAAGGTGTTGGAGTATTGTCACTGTGGTTCCAAGGAGATGCGTCTAATGCCGCCGAGCCGATGTATGTCGCTCTAAACGGCAGCGCGGTTGTCACTAACGATAATCCCAACGCCGCACAGATAGCGACATGGACCCGATGGACTATCGACCTGACGCGCTTTGCAGACCAGGGCGTGAACCTTGTCAATG
>CAZHBL010000849.1:0-2284 GCA_964530105.1 uncultured Pirellulales bacterium
ATATGGCCGTTGAATATTTCCAGCCTGCCGTCCCAGACCTGCTGTTGAGTTTGAGCCGTTCCGCCCCATTCGATATCAAAGTCCAGGCTCTCCCAAACCGAGTCGGTATAGGCTTCGAATTTATCGATTTCAGCAAGCGGCACTTCACCGACGATACGCAGCTTGAGCGTCGAACGATAGATCGCTGCAAAATCTGTCAATTTCGGAAACTCGGTCGCATTGACCGGATTGAAGGTAAACGTACAGGTTGTCTCTTCGACTTCAAGATTCACATCGGCTTTCCGCCACCCGCCCTGGTACCAGTCGCCGATGTTGAGCCATCCCGAGCTGCCCGCGCCGCTGGGCTTCTCGCGAGGAATGCGCTGGCTGGGCCAGGTTGACTGCCAATATTCCAATGCAATCCCGCCGGGCTCAATGGCCGGTGCCGTATCGGCAAACGTGACAACCACCTTGAAGATATCGCGAGCATCCTCCCAAAAAACGCCGTAGTCTTTACCGTCACTTTCCCATTTCTTAAGCTCGCCAAACGGCACAACATCCACAAATCCACCCACATCGGTAGCTAAGGTCATTTTGGGCAGAAACGCCACGGTTGCCAGCATTATCAAACAAGCTATCTTACCAAAATATTTATGCGTAATTCGCATTAGATTGCTCCTTTTAATCGGTCATTGTTATCCAGACATTACCTCCAGCTTTGCAGTTAAGACAAAATTTCCGGTGTAATCATCCATTCAATTTGCCACTGGCCTGGATCGCTGCGGTTGAGGCAGGCGATAGATCCGGCGTCGAATGCGATGATGTTTGCGGTCTGCCTGCCGGCCACCAGTAGCGAGGCCAGATAAGCCATAAATGGCAGGTGGCCTACTATCATAAGATCAGTATCAGATGCCTCCAGTTCATCGGCGATAATTGTGACATCGTCATTCGGCCCCAGGTCTTTATGTGCTGAGCAATCCTTTTCCACCAATATAGACTCAGCCAGTTTTTCCGCCGTCTGTGCCGCCCGCAACTTGCCGCTGTGCCGGATATACTCGACACATATTTTCAGAGGCTTGACGAACGAAGCGACCTTTTGGACATCGGCAAGGCCTTGCTGGCTCAGAGGTCTTTTTGGATCAAACTGGGATGAGACTGCTTCTCCATGCCGAACGAGATAGACCTTCATTTTCGAACTCCTGCTAAATTTTCCATTGATTGTGATTATATCACAAACAGGTTATTGTACAATTATTGCTTAAGCGGAAGAACTACCAATAAATTGGTAATTTGCAGGCTAAATATGAAGATAGATGCGCTCGCAGAACAATTTTGCAGACCGTTGGTTGACAATATCGCTTTGACCGGGTAAAATTTGGTTTTTGTGGATTTTTGGAGTATTGGTAATGACCGATGTAACATTAGTGACCGGCGATGGAATCGGGCCGGAAATCGCAGAAGCAACGCGTCGCTGTATCGACGCGACAGGTGCCAATATCAACTGGAGCATCGCTGAAGCGGGTTTAGATGTAATGAAACGGATCGGGACTCCCCTGCCGGACGCAACCGTTGAGATGATTAAGAAAACCGGCGTCGCGCTAAAAGCGCCGATCACAACACCAGTCGGAAAAGGCTTTAGAAGCATAAACGTGCATCTTCGCCAGTCGCTTGATTTATATGCCTGTCTCAGGCCCTGCAAGAGCTACGAAGGCGTGCGGAGCCGGTACACCGATATCGACCTTGTGGTCGTTCGCGAGAATACCGAAGATTGCTACGCCGGTGTCGAGTTCCAGAGCGGCAAAGACGATACGGATGAGTTGATAAACTGGATAAACAAACACAGCGAGAAAAAGGTCAAGGAAAAATCCGGTATAACCATCAAACCAATATCGGTCAAAGCCACCGAGCATATAGTCGGCTTCGCATTCGAATACGCCCGCAAGATGGGACGCAAAAAGGTCACGAGCGTTCACAAGGCAAACATCATGAAGTTCACGGACGGGCTCTGGCTCGATGTCAGCCGGCAGGTCGCGAAGAAATATCCCGATATCGAATTTGAAGACCGCATCGTCGATAATATGTGCATGCAGCTCATTCAGAAGCCGGAACTTTACGATGTGCTCGTGCTGCCGAATCTGTACGGCGACATATTGAGCGACTTGTGTGCCGGGCTGGTCGGCGGGCTCGGCGTAGCACCCGGCGCAAACATCGGTGAAAAAGGTGCCATCTTCGAGGCGACACACGGCAGCGCACCGAAATACAAAGACCTGAACAAGGTCAATCCAACGGCGCTGATACTCAGCGG
>CAZHBL010000850.1:0-2281 GCA_964530105.1 uncultured Pirellulales bacterium
TCGAGTTATCCTCGCCTTTGGTCTTGTCCGCATGGGCGTAAATCCCCATCTGGCAGAAGACGTTCTTGATTTTGGGCCTGCCGAGGAACCAGTAGCAAAACGCGATGCCGTGACATCCCATGTCCATGAAGACGCCGCCGCCCGATTTATCCACGTTCCAGAACCACGGTGCATGCGGGCCGAAATGTTTTTCTGCCTGTTTGACTAAATAAAGCCTGCCGAACGCGCCCTGGTCGGCCATCTCTTTGGCCTTGACGTATTTCGGGGTAAAAAACAGCTCTTCGGCGTACATCAATAGCACACCTTTTCGCCGGCACGTTTCAATCATCAGGTCGGCCTCTTCCAGCGTCATGCAAAGGGGCTTTTCACAGACCACGTGCTTGCCGGCGTTAGCGATATCAACGGTCATCTGCGCGTGCAGACTATTCGGCGCCGCGATTGTCACCATTTCGATGTCCTTCTCGGCAAGCATCTTCTTGTAGTCTGTAAAGACCCGGCCGATGCCGTACCTGTCAGCCAGCTTTTTGGCGTTGTCCGGCGTGGGCGAGGCCACAGCGACAACTTCCGCTTCATCCGGAATCATTCCAAACGAAGCAGCCTGAATGTCAGCCTCGAACTGCGAACCGATAATCCCAACTTTGACCCTTCCCTTGTTCGTCATAATCAATCGACCTCCTTATGATGTTCCTGCTTATAACGTCCAACTTTTGCGATATTCATAGTGCAGATATTTATTGGCTTCCGGCAGATTTGTGATTTTGAAATTCTTGCTATCCCAGAATAATCTTTTGCCACCCATTCGAACGGAAACCGTTCCCAGAAGAACCGCTTCGGTCAGCGGGCCTGCGAAGCCAAAATTTGAACGAGTTTCGCTTCCGGTCTTGCAGGCCGCAATCCATTCTTTGTGATGCCCGATTGAGCGGGGCAGCGTCTTGGGAGGCAGCTTGTAAGCCTTCATCTTCGTTTCCGGAATCAGGCGGGGACTGTTGCCGCCCCAGCCTTCGACGTACATTGTTCCTTTATCGCCGACGAAGATAAGGCCGTCTTCGCGGGACAGCTCTCTCGTATCTTCCAATTCATCCGGACGCGCCGGCATCATGCCGCCGTCGTACCAATGCAGTTTGACAGGTGGCATATCTCCGCGGGCACCGAATTGATAATGAACTATCGAGGCCAGCGGCAGAGTCTCTTCATATACCAGGGTCGAGCTTGAATGCACACTTTCCGGCGCGCCGAGCTTCAGCGCCGAAAAGACCGGCGCCAGATTATGAATCCCCATGTCACCAAGTCCACCGGAGCCGAAATCCCACCAGCCCCGCCATGCGAATGGCACGTATGCCGGATTATAAGGTCTATACGGCGCCGGCCCAAGCCATAAATCCCAGTCCAAAGTCGAAGGAACAGGCGGTGTGTCTTTAGGCCGATCAATACCCTGCGCCCAGAAAAGCTCGCCGTTATGCGTCGGTCTGTCCGACCATGCGTGAACCTCCCGGACGGGACCGATTGCCCCGTCCCAGATCCACTCGTTAATAAGTCGATTGCCCTCGAAGGCCATGCCCTGGTTTCCCATTTGAGTGGCGACACCCGCCTCGCGGGCGGCCTTTGCGATCGCGCGCGCCTCGTGGACCGTCCGTGTCAGCGGCTTTTCGCAATAGACATGCTTTCCCATTTTGATCGCCATCATCGAAACGACGGCATGGTTGTGATCGGGCGTGCCAACCACGACGGCGTCGATCCCTTTTTCCTTCTCCAGCATGACCCGAAAGTCGCGGTATTTTGTCGCCTTCGGATAAGCCTTGAACGCATCAGCCGCGTAGGCCCAGTCCACATCGCACAATGCTACAATATTCTCGTTGCTGACCTTTTCCAGGTCCCATCGACCCTGTCCGCCTATTCCGATGCCGGCGATATTTAACTTCTCGCTCGGCGTCGTTCGACCCGGACCGCCCAGAACGGATGCCGGTACTATTGTCATCGCCGCAGCCGTAACAGAACCGCCAATAAAGGCACGCCGGGAGATTCTTTTCATGTTTGGGCTACTTTTGCTTGTGTTTCTCTTGTGTTTTTTCATAATACTATCCTCGCGAAAACCTATCGAACCTTAGACAGGCAGAACCTGTTATACCATCACGTAAACAAGAATGTCATTTCATCCGGATCATAATACCGTAATAAGTTTTCCAATTCCAGTCGGTTTTATTATTACATTGGGCTTATGAACATTTCTTTATACCCATCCCAGTTGATTTTGTCCGGCTCATGATGTGAACAGATGAAAGTT
>CAZHBL010000851.1:0-2279 GCA_964530105.1 uncultured Pirellulales bacterium
AAAAATTCATAATGCCTTTTCATAATCTCCCGGTGCCTGTCAAACTCATCCAGGTTCATGTGATACAAAGGCGGCACCATATACAGAAGTTCGGTCAGGGCGACAGTGTCGAGAACGTTGCTGTATTTAAGGCTGCCGTTGGCCCACTGATGTGTGGTTACGACCGAATCATGAAACACGATTTCGTAAAGCGGCAGACGAAACTGTGGATCGTAGTAGAAATACCGATACTGCTCTTTCATCGGGACCTGCTTGACGAATACTTTCGGACCATCGGGAGGATAGTACTGACCTAAGTAGAAATCCGAATTCTTATCCTTCAAATCCGGATCGCCCCATCCGAATCCCGGTCCGAACATTCCTTCGGCCACGTGGATCACTGACGCGGCGTATGAGCTGCCGCCCTCTGAGCCGATGACAAGTCCGAATGTATTGCCGATCCAGGCGAGCCGGTCAATGCGCGCCAGTACATCGCCAGCCTGGCTTGCCCGATGCAGGGGCGAGTAATCGTCATAAACCTCGCCGTAAGCATCGCAATCGATAAAATAATAGGTATAAGGGACATTCTTCATGTTTTCTCTAACGCGCTTTTCGACGTACGGTCTGGCGGCAATCGGACTGAGCTTGAAACCCGTTCCCTTGAATCCACCTCGTTTTTTGCCGTCCTTGCGAACGATCGGACCGGTCTCGAAGAGTTCCCGGTCAAATTGTGCCGTGGCCCACGTGCTGTCTGTGCCGCGCGCCGATGGATCGTGAATGCTGTGGTACGAATCATACGTCCCGAATAGATAGCCCATCTGATTCGCCTTCTCCGCCACGTCGGGACGCTTTTCGATGCCTTCCCAATCCGCGACACACAGCCTTATCCGGTCGAAACCGTTTTCCTTAAACTTATTCAGCATCTTGATAGAGACTCCGTCACCCCACTGCTCCGGCGGGAGCATGAACTGCTCGAACGCCGCGTGCAGAACGAGGCTGTTCATCCGGCACAGCTCGGCGCTAGAAAGCGTATCGCGATTTTTTTCGAACAACTCAACAGCTTCATTGGGCAGAGTGACGCCTCGCCATGATGCTTTGTCATAGAAATCCTTTATTGACAGTAAATGGGACAATTCATTGGCGACCTGTCTCTTGAGATATTGTGACGGCCACTGGGCGCCGGCAATCTCGACCACTTCCGCCCAATGCTCCGGTGTCATCAGTTGTTTGATTCTTTTGCCGGGCGATGCTGCTGCGGCACGTGACAGTTCAATCAGCTTTTTGCAGAAAGGTCTCCACTTAGCGCCGGGTATGTCGTGCCGGGAAAACGGCGCATCGCCCCAGAGATAAACATGAGCTGCACCCAACAATCGCGCGGCATTGGGGACTTTCATGGCCTTTTCTTTCATGCTTACAAACTTGCCCTGTTCGATAAGCCACCGTCGAAACTGTATAGCCGGCTCGACCGGTGAGTCATTGTCACCCAGGTGAATCAGGAATCCATATTCTTTTCTGGGAGTAAGAGACGTGAATTCGTGGGTAAACCGAAAGTCAAGGCCGTCACTCGTTCGTTGAAAATGTATCTCATTATTGTATGGATTCGTTATGATATACGTCAGCGAGAAATTACCGCAATCTAGGCCCCAGAAAGGCATGCTAAGCCCTTCCAGCGTGTCACAATCGCCGCTGCTCAACAGGTAGTCTACCCAGCGGGAATCGTCCAGCGGGATATGACAGCCTTCCCATCGCGGCCAGATTAGCGCCTTGCTATTTGCGGTTTTCTGTACAACAGGCCAGGTGAATGTGCCGACTGTCTCAGAGGAAAACCGGACCGACAGCTCTTTCTGATTTAACTTGATGTTTACCTCAATTCCTGCTGTGTCCAGTGCCCATTGTGCCTGGCCAGCCTTCTTTAGCACGCTGCTGGTCGAGCCGGGATTAAGTGAGCCTTTGGATAATGGGAATTTCATGCCCCCCGGCAGCTCGACGGTCGTTTCTAATGTCTTCGTGGATATTCTGATCGACCAATATTCGTTGCTCAAGATAATATCATCGGGCTGAGCGGCCGGAAGTCTGCCGCTCATGGAACAGAGCGCCAGAATCAGCAGGAAAAAATATAGCGACTTGTTGTTCGGTATAATCAAATCCTGGTTCATCCCGGCCAAAGTGTTTACGTTTTGTTCGACTAAAACTCCATATCAGCGAACTGATTGTTCTATAACGTCCACGAGGCCGGCATCGATGTACTGGCCGCCGGTGGTTTGGTGGCAGTGGATGGCTATGCAATTTGTGCCGATTTT
>CAZHBL010000852.1:0-2270 GCA_964530105.1 uncultured Pirellulales bacterium
CAGGACGGCTGGTACCCGCTTAGCGAAATCGAAATAACAAAATAGACATGCAAGGAGCAATGAAAATGACGAAGACAAACGTACCAATATCAAGACGTCAGATGATGAAAAAATCTCTGGCCGCTGCGACTATACTTACTTCGGCGTCGGCCGGACTGGCGGTGACAACGGTGAAGAATACATCGGTCAGGCTGGGCGGCCCTACATTCGAAAAATATGAAGATCCCGCCGGCTGGATAGCGGCGCTGAAAAAGCTCGGCTACAGCGCTGCTTATTGCCCGGTCGGCGCCGATGCCGGAGACGACGTTGTCAAAGCCTATGAACGGGCGGCCAAAGAAGCGAATATCATCATTGCCGAGGTGGGAGCGTGGAGCAATCCGATTAGTCCCGATGAGACAACTCGCAAAGAAGCGCAGGAAAAATGCCGCCGGCAGTTGCACCTTGCGGATCGCATCGGGGCTCGGTGCTGCGTGAATATCGCCGGCTCACGAGGCGAACAATGGGACGGGCCGTCGGCGAAGAATTTTACCGACGAGACGTTCGACATGATAGTCGAGACTACACGTAAGATTATCGACGATGTAAAGCCGAGCAGAACGTATTTTACATTGGAGACGATGCCGTGGGCGTACCCGGATTCGGCCGATTCGTACCTGAGCCTGTTCAAGGCCATCGACCGAAAGCAGTTCGCTGTTCATCTGGACCCGGTGAACATCGTGTGCAGTCCGCAGCGTTATTTCAGCAGCGGCGATCTGATTCGCGAGTGCTTCGCCAAGCTCGGGCCGTACATTAAAAGCTGTCACGGCAAGGATATTCTTTTGCAGCTCAAGCTGACGACGCATCTCGACGAGGTTCGTCCCGGACTCGGCGGGCTCGATTACGAAACGTTCCTCAGAGAATTGAGCAAGCGGCCCGATGTCCCGCTGATGCTCGAACACTTGCCGAACGCCGAAGAATATCGCCTGGCCGCAGAGTACGTGCGGAGCGTCGGCAAGAAAGTTGGAGTACCTTTTGCTTAAGGAAGCTATTACTATGCCAGTCAGTAAGGTTAGATATAGCCGGCTCCGGATGTTTTGGATTTTCGTATGTATGATTCTTCCGATGAGCATTGTTCAATCGACGTCCGGACGGCAGGGGCGTGCCGTGCCGTCCGAACATCCTCGTTTGCTGGGCTCGCGCGAATATTTACAGTCGCTGGCGGCGAGCCGGCCCGATGCTTACAAACGTGTCATGGTTGTGGCGCGTCAGCAGAAGGCCGACGACCATGCAAAAATGATATCGATGGCGCTGATCTGTGCAATTGAGAACGATGAGTCGCTTGGAAAAGACGCCGTGCAGTTGGCGATGAAATATGTCGCCGGGCCGATACGGGAGGGGCACGTTACATTTGCGCACGACCTGGCGCGATGTGCGATCGTTTACGATCTGTGTCACGAGTATTGGACGGCCGAGCAGCGAACGCAATTTCACGAGTACATAAACGCCACCGTTGACGCGAACGTTCGCAGCGAGACTCACGTCTTTCACAACGGCTGGTACGGCTACAAAAACTGGGGCATCGGCCTGGCTTGTTACGCTGCGTATTATGAAAACGAAAGAGCGGCTGCTATCCTCGATGAACTGGAGACAGACTGGCGCACGCGGGCCGCTCCGGCGCTCGAGCTGGCAGGCGAAGGAGGCGGCTGGGCAGAGGGCTACTATATCAACTATTGGCTCTACGAATGGCTGTTCTTCTGCGAGGCCGCTCGGCGCTGCGAGGGTATCGACCACTACGCCGAGGCGCCGAAGTTTTTCGAGAACCGCGCTGTGGCAAGCATGTTCGAAGCTTATCCGGGTATAAGCACGTACAATTCACGAAGGCCGATCCCAATGGGCGACGGCGGGGGCCGAGTCTTCGGCGGTGACCGTGACAAGGTCCTGTCGGCCCGGCGTATTCTCGTCAGCCATTTTGCCGATGATCCGGCTCATCAGGCCGTACATGCGTTCAACGAGCAGACGCCACGATCGAGCGTCGGTGATTATGCGTATAAGGATTTCCTCTGGCGAGATACGAGCATCAAAGTGGGCAGCCTGGAAGATTTTAAGCTGTCCCATATCAGTCCCGGGCCAGGCTACGTCTATGCGCGCAGTTCATGGGACGACGATGCGACGTATTTCTTTTTCAAGTGCGGCGACCGGTTCACCGCCCATCAGCATCTGGACGTAGGGCATTTCCTAATCTACAAATACGAAGAGCTGGCCGGCGACGGCGGCCACTATGATTCGTTCGG
>CAZHBL010000853.1:0-2269 GCA_964530105.1 uncultured Pirellulales bacterium
GCGTAGCGTGAAATTAAGAAGCTGATAAATGCTATGGCCATCATGCAAATTCCACAGAGCAGGGGCTGTTTCAGCTCGTTCTCTGCTGCTGCGCCGACGGCGTTTAATAAATATAGACCGATACCTATTTGGAAGACGGCAATAAGTGTTGAAAATATGGGAATGAACCATCTTTCGAATATCTCAAGCCTGCGCTGGGCGGCGGAAAATAAAGTGGCGCGTTCGCTGCCAGCTTGAAAGATTGCGGAAGATTCCCTGTCCCTGGCTAATTGGCCGGCATCGAGTTTTTCCTGCTCGGCCAGGGATCGCTGGTAGAACTGCAAGCATAAGACGAACCATATAAAAGCAACTGAAAGGATCAGCCAGCTAACCGCCGAGACTGCAAAAAAACCGCTCCAACGACCTAAGAAGAAAGTAATGCCGAAAAATATGATGCTAAGAATCAAAGATACCAAGGCTACGTGTATGGGGCGTTTGGATGATACTGTCATTTTATATCCCGGTATTCCAGTTTGAACAAAAAATTTCTAACAGAGTATTCAATATATGTCTTATCCGAATTCAAAAAGTAATAAGTTGCATAATATATCAACAAATGTTATTTTAGTACAGGGACAATTGTTAAAAATTTTAAGCCCTTATCTTAAAGAGCATGGGTGCCGCGAGTCGGAACTGAAAGATGAATAAGTTATTTACTATTGCAAAAAATACTTTCATTGAAACCCTGAGACAGCCCATTTACTCCATAATCATTGTTGCTGCTTTGTTATTGTTTTTTATAAGCCCATCTCTCACGATGTATACAATGAGCGACGACAACAAACTCTTACGCGAGATAGGATTATCTACGTTATTTTTGACCAGCTTGTTCATAGCAATTTTTTCCGCTTCCGGAGCTGTTGCACAGGAGTTTGAGAGCAAGACTATAACAACCGTACTAAGCAAGCCCGTCCAGCGTCCGATATTCATTATTGCGAAGTTCTTAGGTGTGACCGCCGCGGTGGTTCTGGCGCATTATATATGCACGGTCGCCCTGCTGATGTCGATCAGGCACGGCGTCCTCGAGACGGTAAACGATACGCACGACTGGACAGTCTTAGGCACAGCAGGAGTTGTTATTTTTGCCGTGATTTTGTTAAGTGCTTTTTTCAACTACGCTTATGACTGGAAATTTTCTTCGACGGCGATGGTTTTAACCGGCATATTCGCTACATTCGGCATCGTTTTCCTGACCTTTATCGATCGAAACTGGCAATTCAAGCCGCAGGATAACGGCTTCAACGCAGTCGATATCTACGGCTCGGTCTTGTTGCTCCTGGCTGCTATAATCATTGTAGCTCTGGCCGTGGCGCTTTCGTCCAGGTTCAATATTGTCGTAACGCTCTCGGCATGTATCGGGATTTTCCTGCTGGGTCTGGTCAGTGATTATGCGTTCGGCAGATTCGCCGAGACACATTTGTGGGCAAAAATTGGCAGGTTTTTAGTGCCGAACCTGCAGATTTTCTGGATAAGCGACGCCATTTACGAAGGCAATACCGTTCCCGTGAAATATCTTCTCATAGGGGCTTCATACGCCCTGTGCTACACCGGCGCCATTCTCGCATTGGCCGTCGCCCTCTTTCAGCGCCGACAAATTGGCTGATTCTGTCGTTTAAGATTTTTTCTCTAAGAGCACAGACCGGCCGCGTTTTATCTGTGGTCTGTCGGTTACTTCAAAACCATTGTGCTTTGCAATCGAAACGGTCCTTTCGAAATCATTTTCCGATACACGCCCTCTTGGCTCCGCCACCAATAACCTGCCGGCCGGCTTCATCGCTTCACATACTTCTGAGAAAAATCTCGCCGAATCGGGAACTTCATGCACGACGCCTATGGCAAGGGCAAAATCGATTCTTTCTTTGAAATCCTCCAGACCGAAAGATTTATCATTACATATAATAGTTTCAATCCAGCCGGACAATCCTGCTTTCCGTGCACGTTTTTCGAGCTTCCGGATCATCTTTTCCTGGATATCCACACAAATAACCTTGCCGTTCGGGCCGACCATCCGGGCAAGGGGCAGGCTGAAAAAGCCCATCGCACAGCCGATATCAGCAACCGTCATTGCCTCGTTTACGTATGGTTTGAGAATCTTGTTAGGATTTTGCAGCAGTTTTCTAACTGGACTTGCGAGCAGATAACCGACCCATACCGGACATACATGTTCAGCCATAATGTGTGGTTTAGCCATTTGCTATGCGGCGAAAAGCCCATAGGAAACCGTTTCAAT
>CAZHBL010000854.1:0-2264 GCA_964530105.1 uncultured Pirellulales bacterium
CGACGCCGACCATTATGGACATGGGCGTAGCCAGCCCGAGAGCACACGGGCAGGCAATGATGAGGACTGCGACGGCATTTACGATGGCGTGGGCGAGTTTGGGCTGGGGCCCAAGCCACATCCAGACGACGAAAGTAATCACCGAAACCGACAGCACTGTCGGCACGAAGATGCTCGCGACTTTGTCGGCAAGACCTTGAATGGGCGCACGGCTACGCTGGGCTTCAGCCACCATGTTCACGATCTGCCCAAGTAATGTGTCGCTGCCAACTCGCTCGGCTCGCATGACGAAACTGCCCGGACCATTGACGGTACCGCCAGTCACTTTGTCACCGACGGTCTTTTCCACAGGGAGCGGTTCGCCTGTGATCATGGACTCTTCAACGCTGGAGTGACCTTCGACCACCTCACCGTCAACGGGCACCTTGTCACCCGGAACCACACGCAACCAGTCGTCAACTTTCACTTGATCGAGCGGGACTTCATGATCACCATCCTGTGCAACTTGTCTCGCCGTGGGCGGGGCGAGGTTGAGCAACGCTTTGATGGCGCTGCCCGTGCGGCTGCGGGCGCGGAGTTCGAGTACCTGACCGAGAAGCACCAACACCGTGACCATCGCGGCAGCCTCAAAGTAGATGGCGACCTTGCCCTCGTGCTGCATCGTGGCTGGGAACAGACCGGGCATGAGCATCGCCACGGCGCTAAAGACAAAGGCCGCGCCCACGCCGATGGAAATCAGCGTGAACATGTTTAAGTGATGCGTCATGATAGAACGCCATCCACGCTGGAAAAACGGCCAGCCTGCCCAGCAGACCACGGGCGTGGAGATCGCAAATTGCAGCCAGCGTGAGGCATCGCCATTCACCCAAGGCTGTCGGCCCAGCACCGGAATCAAGTGAGCCATCGCCAGTACAAACACCGGTAACGTCAAAGCCGCGCCGATCCAGAATCGCCTAGTCATATCATGCAGCTCGGCATTTTCCTCGTCATCCGTACCCGCTGTCACCGTCTTAGGTTCCAGCGCCATGCCGCACTTTGGGCAAGCACCGGGATGATCCTGCTCTATCTCTGGGTGCATAGGACATGTGTAAATGGCCTTCTTCTTCAGCTTCTCTTCGTGCTTCGCGGTGGCGGGCGTTGAAAGAAACTTCTGTAGGCAATGGTCACCGCAAAAGTAGAACGTCTGTCCATTACGCTCGGCGCTAAGAGCGGTTACTTTGTCCACGGTCATTCCGCATATGGGGTCTTTGGTCATATCAATTCACTTTCATTTGGTCGGTTCAGCAATGTAATAACTGCCGCATCATTATAATCATCGGGCGAACCAGCACGCACTACCGTTTAAGGAACAAAGGGAAGTCCATGTGCCAGATCAATCGCTTGACCTTCAGCCGCTTCATGCCGCTTGTCAATCAGCACAATGCTTTCCGCTGTCCCGCTCTGGAGAAGCGCGTAGGCAAAAGATGCCCCCACATCACCGGCCCCGTCAATCACGGCTTTGCGGGAATTGCACAGTTCTTTCATATCAATTTCATGTTCCTGTTGTGGTCGTATGTTTGCTATAGTGGCTCCCTTATCATTTGCTTCGTGTCTTCACCTTGAGTTCCTCGACCCAGCAATAAAGCACCTGAGAGATATAGGTGGACAATACACATTTTGTTCTCATGTAACCTGTGATAGTACTTAACAATCTTAGATCAATCATAGCATATTGGATCGCGAGCAGATGCCCCAAAAACGAACCAATTTTCACGAGTCGTAAAATTCCTCAATTCTTCGAAAAGGCATCCCTTTCAGGAGCTGGAAAACACCCTTATTTTCGAGTGACACAATACCTCCAAAATGACACCACAAATATCAAATTTTACTGTTAATGGAAGCACTAAATCCCAAATATTTGCATAAATAACAAAGATTTTTTGTAACCGTTCACAGTAATTCAGGATAACAATTATTTGTCCAGTAGGCAATCAGTGTATGACGAATAAACTCAAAAACATTTCGCTTTTGCTTTTTACAGGTGGCCAATATTGTCCAAATACGCTCACACCATCGCATGCCGGCCCGACCGCGTGTTCCCTGAGTAATCCGGCGTATCAAAACACCACGTCCAGTGCAGCTTTCCCTGACCATAATGACCGGTTTCGTCAATACCTATCTGCGATTCGTGCCGCAGGCGTTCGGCCAACTGCTCATAGGCAGGCTGCAGCGACTGCGAGAGCTTCAATGCAGCCTTGCAAAGCATGCCCCGAGATATATCCAGT
>CAZHBL010000855.1:0-2260 GCA_964530105.1 uncultured Pirellulales bacterium
ATACTTGACGTGCAAGCGCGAGGTCCATATGTATTGCATGACCGCGAAAAGCATCGCGGCTTTTCTGATCCCGAATGAAAGATATGGATGCCGGTCAGCTCTGATCGCAGTGCCGGACGGATCATTCGTCTTGGAGATCGCCATGGCCCTAGGGTCACGGGTTATATGCATCACTTTACAATTAGGGTACCACTCCAAGAGCTGAGGAACGTGATCAACGTCAAGAGGGAACTTTACGCATGGCCTTATTTTACCGGCAGCTCGCGTGATCTCCTCAACGAGCGCTTTGAAGACACTCCCGAGGCTTCTGTCGGACTTTTTGATACGGGTGGTGAAGTCTTTCCTGAACTCGGGGTCATCCACGATATGCTGGTAATTCTCAAATCTCCAGTAGGCCCCCTCGAGGCCATGATAAGCTTTTCTTGAAAAAAACATCTCAACCATCCGTTCAACGCTTGCGTCCAGATTGAGGCTGCGAAAATGAGTGCAAATGAAGTACGCGACATCCTTATGCCACCAGCGTGGCGCCAGAAAACGGATTTCGGTGAGCCTACATATTTCCGGATTCATCGCAATGATGTTGTGCCAGAGAGTGCTGCCAGTGCGGTGCAGTCCAACAATGAAAATTGGCTTCTCCATGGTTCTTCAACTCCTAAGAGGGGATGGCCCATCAGGCAAACCCGACGCCCTTGCTGGGACAACGTAAACGGAGCGCCCATAATCGGTTTCAGGTATTTTTATGGCGATCGTTACAAAAAGGAAAAACATGAGGCAGAGGCCTTTGAAAGCGGCTTCGGTAAAGTTATAAAGCAGCGCTGTAATAAAAAACGTCATGAAAAAACGGCCGTGTTCTGGATTAGATCGAATAATCTCCTTGCAGCGGCGATACACAGAAACTACTAAAAGAGAAAAGAAAAAAAGGCCGATAAGGCCCGTGTTGAGAACAATTTCCAGGTAACCGTTATGAGCTTCGTTTATATGTCTCGTCTGCCATATATCGAGTACGCGGCTGCCCGTCCAAAATGATTCATACCCGCTTCCGAAAAGGAGACTATTTTTTGCCATAGGCATCAATTCCTTCCAAATATAAGTTCTCCCAGTCAACGTTGTATCTCGCCCAAAAGCATGAAGTATGGCCGGTATCATATCTAGAGATAAATCTAGAATTAAAAACGCAACTGCTCCAATCACAATATATAGACCGATCCTTTTCCGAACAGAATCATACTTGGTTGCAAGCAGAACTGCAGAGCCTAAACCCAGGCATATAAGAGAAGTGGCGCTATGCGACAGTAGTAAAAGTTGAATTGCAAGGAGCAGCATGGATGTATTGATGATAAGCATTAAGCGATCACGTTTTGGAAAGTTCTCCTTCCACCGCAGTAGAATGTCCCATAAAAAAAACAGCCCTAGCACCAGGCAAACCTGACCTAACATGTTCTTGTTGACGCAAAGTCCAATCACACTTCGTTCGCCTGTCCAAACATCATAGGTCACCCCGCACCGGAAGTATTTCGCCAGCACAATAGATAAAGGCAACAGAACATATCCGCAGCGGCAAAGGGCTGTTCGCAAGGCCAGAGTGGAATTGGTGTCCGTGAGGATTACCAGGGCCATGGTCAGAACGCCAAGTAGTTTAATGTATCTCTTAAATGAAACGAAGGGAAAATCCGACCAAAAAACGGCAAGGGCATAATAGCCAAGGAGC
The DNA here is from genome assembly GCA_964530105.1 of uncultured Pirellulales bacterium. Classification (GTDB taxonomy): domain Bacteria; phylum Planctomycetota; class Phycisphaerae; order Sedimentisphaerales; family Anaerobacaceae; genus JAFGPJ01. The sequence goes on from CAZHBL010000855.1 coordinate 1,709, forward strand.
AGGAAGAGCGGCCTATTGTCAGCGATCAGTTTGGATAAGCCAAACCTCTCTTTGCGTTGAGAGAGTATACGGAGCCCGGCAAAGATAAGGACCGAAAGGATAAAAGCCTGGAGTGGACTCCCTTCAGTACCTAATGGTGAAAGAGAAGATCCCCCTTGTGAAAACCATTGTTCAAGCCGGCGAGAGCCAGCCTGGGCCATCCAGATCACGGGTATCCAGAGAGCTTGGGAGACAGGCTCGTTACGCCGATAGTCGATCCAAAAGAGGCAAAAAATGAAAACCACACAGAGAAAAAGAGCTAAATGTGGAGACAAGTGTAAGTGCATGGTGTTGTCCTAAAAGCTGAAGTAATTTGATAGGTTGAGGGCTGCGTCAGCAACCCACCTTGATTAATTCCGAAAACTGAACACACCCAATGTTCCATTTCAAAGCCACTCTCTTGACGTTTTTACCTGCCATTTACAGATGCTCAGAGGACAGATGACAGCGGTCAAAACGTGAGACCTTTGAATTTTCGTAAATAGACGCAAAGTGGCCCTCTTGAACTCGATT
>CAZHBL010000856.1:0-2258 GCA_964530105.1 uncultured Pirellulales bacterium
GGTGTCGGACCGGCCAGGGCAAAGATCTTTGCGCAAGTGGGGGTCGAGACGGTGGGGGATTTGCTGGAGTATTTTCCGCGTGACTGGAATTTTGTGCCGGAACCGACCAGGATAGGCCGGATGCAGCCTAACCAAACGGTTACTGTTATTGGCCTGGTCGAGTCTATAGACTATCAGAGTTATCGCAGGCAGCCGCTTTTCGAGGCCATGATCAGTGACGATACGGGCGTGTGCAGGATTGTGTGGTTTCATGGCGGCTATCTTCGCGGCCAACTGGAACCGGGTCAAATCATCATGGCATCGGGTAAGGTGACTTTATACCGACATCAGTTGCAATTGACCAATCCGAAGTTTTTTGTGTTCAACGAAGAACGCCCGCAGTCGGCCGAATATTTCAGCGGTGGAATTTACCCTGCGTACAAAGGATTAACCAGCAGGCAAATCAAGCGAGTCATCGCTCCGGTGCTTGATAATTTAAATGATCTTGTCTCGGAATTTTACGACAAAGGATTTCTGAAAGAAGCGAGCTTGATTCCCAGAAAGGATGCGTTTGCCTGGATCCATTTGCCGCCGGATGAGAAAAAACTTTCGCAGGCAAAACGCAGGTTAAAATATGATGAGCTGTTTCTAATGCAATTGGGCTTGGCGCTTCGACGGTATAAGGTTCAGCATTTTTCAAAGGCGGTGCCGTGTGGCTGCTCCGACAAGATCGACAGCAGAATCCGAAGGCGATTTCCATTTCTGCTCACCGAAGACCAGAATGCGTGTATTTCTGAAATTGCTGCTGATATGGGCAGATCGGAGCCGATGAATCGGCTGTTGCAGGGTGACGTGGGTTCGGGCAAGACGGTTGTGGCGCTTTATGCCGCTTTGCTGGCGGTTGCTAATAAGATGCAGGTGGCAATCATGGCGCCGACGGAGATTCTGGCCGGTCAGCATTTTCTCAGCATTGAAAGATACCTGAAGAACAGCAGCGTAAATCGGATTTTGATAACTGGGGGGCTAACCGGCAAAAAAAGGAATCATGTCGTAAGTGCAATCGGTTCCGGCGAGATTGACATTGTCGTTGGGACAGTGGCGCTGCTGCAGGCCGATATCGAATTTCAGAATCTGGGCCTGGTTGTAATCGATGAGCAGCACAAGTTCGGCGTTGCGCAAAGGGCGCAACTACGCAAGCAAACAACGCCGCACTGCCTTGTGATGACGGCCACGCCGATCCCGCGCACGCTCGCGATGACCGCGTTTGGCGATCTGGATGTTTCCGTGATCAGGCACTCGCCGCCGGGCCGGGGGGCAGTGATTACACGCTGGGTTAGCCGGCACGACAGGCAGAAAGCATACGAATTCATCCGCGAACGGTTGAAAGCGAAGAAACAGGCCTATTTTGTCTATCCTCGCATTACCGCTGCTGAGCAGGCTGGTGACGTCAAGGCGGCGACCGATGAGGCCGAGCAGCTTTCGAAGCAGGTTTTTCCCGAATTTAACGTTGAGCTTCTGCACGGCCAGATGTCTTCTGCGAAAAAGCAGCAGGTGATGTCGGAATTTCGAAAGGGTAAAATTGACGTGCTGGTCTCGACGATTGTCGTTGAGGTCGGTGTCGATGTCCCAAATGCGACAATCATGGTGGTAGAGGGGTCCGATCGGTTCGGTTTGGCCCAGCTCCATCAGCTCAGAGGGCGCATCGGGCGGTCGGATGCCAAATCTTTTTGCTTTTTGTTCGCTGAGACAGATAACGAAACGGCTAAGAGCCGGCTTGAAATCATGACCCGGAGCAACGACGGCTTTGATATCGCCGAGCATGATTTGAGGCTGCGCGGCCCGGGGGAGATGTTCAGTACGCGGCAGCATGGCCTGCCCGATTTGAAAATCGCGAACATCGTGGACGATTTCGAACTGCTTATGATGGCACGAAAAAATGCGTTCAAGATGGTTTCACAGGATCCAATGTTGACACGTGCCGAGCACAAGAATATTCGCCGGGCGCTGCTGGCCAAATTCGGCGATGCGATAGGCCTGGTGGATGTCGCCTGAAGGATTTTAAGGTTTTCGGTTTACCATTTCCTGTTTCAGACTTACAATTGTTAATCGGAACTGGGCTATCGAAAATTGACTTATGCAGATAACTTATAAAAACAAACCACTGGAGAGGATTTTAATCGGCGTCAATGCTCTGGCTGCGGCGGTGGTTGTGACGTCTTTCGTTTTGTTGTTCGGTTTCCACGAGCCTTTGCTTCGGGCCTGGATTTTATACACGGTTC
>CAZHBL010000857.1:0-2254 GCA_964530105.1 uncultured Pirellulales bacterium
GTCCCGGCGGGGTCGGCTTTGAAAGGACGTCCGGTTATCAGGACTTCTTAAGTATAGACCTGCAGCAGCAAATGTATAACACAAATGCCACCTGTTATATCCGTATCCCATTTAGCATCGAGGTAAACGAACTTGCCGGTCTTACCGAACTGACACTGAAGATTCGATACGACGATGGCTTTATCGCTTACTTAAATGGTGTTGAAATAGCAAGACGTAATTTTAATGGCACTCCGGCCTGGAACTCTCAGGGCAGCACCGACAACCCGGATTCGGCAGCCGTTGACTTCGAGGATATCGATATCTCCACCTTTCTGTCCAACATCAAAATGGGCAAGAATATATTGGCCATCCACGGCCTGAACGGCACATTGAACAGCTCTGACCTTCTCATCAGCGCCCAGCTCGACGGGACCGTAACGATGGAGGCCGATGATGATTCCCCGTACGCAAATGCCCTGGCTCTTCTGGACGGCCTGCGGGTGACGGAACTGATGTACCACGCACCAGCCGGCAGCGAATTCGATTACATCGAGCTGCAAAATATCAGTGATACGATCTTGGACCTGACCGATGTTCGCTTCAACGATGGAATTTACTTTACCTTTCCGGCGATGACCCTCGATGCCGGCCAGTACGTTGTTGTCGCAAGCAACATAGCTTCCTTCCAATCGGCATACGGCACGGGTATCAACGTAACGGGCGAATATTCCGGCAATCTGAACAACGGCGGCGAGAAGATTGTTTTGAGCCTGCTGCCACCTCTTGACGCAGCTATCCTGAGGTTCGAATATAGCGACGCATGGTATCCGGCAACCGACGGCAACGGAAGCTCGCTTACGATAAACGATCCGCTCGCAGATCCGGCTAGCTGGAGCGAACCGGGAGGCTGGCACGCAACCACTCCAAATCCCGGCGGGTAAAAAATAACAGACAAGACATTATGTCACCAGCCGAGTCCTCAACTGGACTCACTCGGCCGCCAGTCGATATTCATATAGGTTGTTTCCAACTTTACGAACGGCCCGGATAATCTCAGGGTACGGTTTGTCGCAAACGTCGATCAAACCGATCTGGTAGTTTTCACCGTCGCCACGGCCGGTTGTCGGCTGATCTTTATATTGAAACCAGTGAGTGCCGACAATGCATGGATTCCGTAGAGCGCCTTGAACGTAACTTTCATACTTGTCGGCGCGGTCCTGCTGGTTGGCCGTTTTCTTAAGGCCGGTATGGAACATGCCGCGATCCAGCGCGCCGAAATGGAATTCACCGATAATGATAGGTTTGTCGATTGCATCAGGTAAACATTGTTCGGCTACGCTGTAAGTGTAACGGTTGTAGCCAACAATATCGCAGAACTTCGCCGCCGCTCGCGCGGCAAGGTCGTTAACCCAGGCGAACCGGCAGCCCATATAAAGCTGGTCTGGAGCGTATTTGTTGAGTTCTTCACGAATGGTGCCAAAATAGGTCTCCGCCGTTTTCGTATAAAAAGCCGTCAGGTCGTCTCGCGCTTTATCCTTGTCCGGGGCCTGCCTGCTTTGCAATAGAGCGTCCCAAGTGGCATGATTCGTCCCCCAAGTGGCGTTAAGTTTGTCAATCGTAGTGTATTTGGCTTTCAAATCTTCGATAAATACCTTCTTGGCCGGCTGCTCGGCTGGCGAGATCAGCGCACCAAGAGCAAGCGAGACGTCGTCGCCCCAGGCCAGCTCGTTATGCACGAAATAGCCTATGCACCACGGGTCACCGATAGATCTTCCTTTTTCGGATTCCAATACCCGCCGAAGCGCCTGGCGAAAGCTCGGGTCGAAAACATCGAAGAACTTGCCCCAGTAGCCATCCGAGCCTTCCAGCGTCTTTGAACTATAGCTGATCGTACAAACATACGGCGTCTTTCGCATCAGGTAAATGTCACGGTCGGACCAGTTAGCTATAGTATTCATGCCCCAGCTCCTGAGCCTCTTGTGTGTTACCTCGGCAAAAGCCGCGGCCCAGTTTTCGCCGTACTTACGCAGGAAATTCGCCCGGCTGAAGTCGTATGTCCTATAGGGCGAGTGATCCTTGTAATAGCCGTGCGGAGCCCAGGAACCGCCCCCATAAAATTTACCAAACGGCGAGTCGGCTTCCGGCAGGTTTTGAAAATATTTTTCGCGGTCGGTAATCGGAGTTGAATTTCCGCTACCGACGCAATCGGTGCCGTGCGACCAGAACAATCTGCCTTCCGGATCGACCAGCCACCACTTGCCTTTGTATTTCT
>CAZHBL010000858.1:0-2228 GCA_964530105.1 uncultured Pirellulales bacterium
TTTGAAAAAACAAAGCCAATTTGCAGTAGGGCGAAAATGGCGCAAAGTCTTATATGAAAGGGTATTATGAAGAATTTCATGCTTTGAGACGGCGAGAAAACAAAGCCAATTCAAAGCCAATATGCCGGGCAGGCGGAACCAGCCCAAGCCATCCCCAAAGCCTTCGGCTTTGAGGCTGCCACCCAGTCGTGTTCTCCTATGGAGTCCATGCGGACAGGGGACAGCGTCAAGTGCGGAATGACAGATCTGTTAGCGGTTTGCTAAGATCAGGGCGGTCAGATAAGGTTACTGCTACCGGGGCATGGCGGTGGCTTCGATTTCGAACAGCAGGTCGTGGCGGCAGATGTCGCAGATGACCGTAATCCAGGGCCAATCGAGATTGCCTTTTATAGAATTGAATACTTCCTCGACTTCGGTTGTTTTGCAGTAGGCGATGACCTGGACCAGGTCTTTTTCGTCGGCCTGCATTTCCGCCAGGACGGCCCGAACGTTTTCTATCGTTGCGTTTATCTGGCCTGCTGCATCTCCGATATTCGTAGTGGCACCATCGGCATCTATAGAGGCGGTTCCGGAAACATATACTGTTTGGCCGGCAGGCGTGGTTGCCTTCGAAGCTCGTGAGAATGCTGAGCCGTAATTCAGGGCGCAATGTTGCTTGCCGGTCACCTGCAGGTATTGTGTGGAATCGGCCGGCTCGATGATTGCTATCAGGTCCATCGCACAATGGCCGCCGTTGTCCGGGCCAAGTCCGATTCCTGTGCTGGCGGGCATTGACTGGCGTGTTCCGGCACCGATAAGCCCTCGCTCGGTGAAAAAATCATTGCGAACCTTATTAAATTCGTCGTACCACGAAAGAATGTCCTTTAACCACATCCACGTGCGCGGCACAGAAAGGAAATCGGCACCGAATTGTTTGAGTACCGATTCGCCCTTTTCCATCATAATCCGGGCCTGTTCGGTATTATTGCCGGCTTGTGGAGCTGAAATGCCTGAAAGTGTAAGAAGCGTACAGCCGGGGGCGCAAAGCATCCGTCCGCAGCCTGTTTGGTCCAGATTGATAACTTCCGGCTTATTTTCTGTGCAGATAGCGTGGACCTGCACGCCGGCAATCGGTCCGGATGAACCTTCCGCTGCCACTAAAAAGCTCGGGGCGACTCCATCATTAAGGTCGCCGTAGGCCTCAGAGCGTGCCTGGCGGATAGTGTCGGTCGCTTCCAAGGTGGAAAAAACACGTTCCTGGAGGATGGAGGCACCTCTTGAGCGGAGAATGTCACTGATTCCGGCAAAGATTTCCCGGGCCTGGTCGTGCAATGATACAGCTTCCCCGGGCGTGGCGGATATATAGATTTCAGTTGCCGAGGCTGACTCTATGCTACGTATTTCAAGGTTTGCAGTCATTTCTGAGTTTATTATCCTTCACTCTATCGATATTCTTACTATAAACCTTTTATTATAATTGTTTTGGGAAGAAAAATCAAGTCTAAATCCGGCTCTAATTGAAAAGCTTTTGCTGAGTGAATTTACATTATTCATTGTTGATTTTTGCAGAATTCAAGCAACTTGTTAATTTCCTGTACGAGCCTTACGTCTCCGGCGGCATTTGCGAGACTGAGTGCCTTTTCAGCCGACAGGACTGCTTCGCTGAATCGTTTTGCTTCGGCATAACTCATCGCCAGCCTGTAGTGAGCTGCGGCGTTTTTAGGATCGAGGCGTACGACCTCGGAGAAATGAGGAATAGCTTCTTCGGGCCTTCCGGCGAAAGAAAACGCCAGAGCAAGGTTGAAGTGCATTCCGACAGGATTGTACTGTTTATCAAGGCCGTTGGGCATACCCTGCAAAGCCACTGAGAGATGTTCGATGGCCTTGTCAAATTGTCTCTGGTGCAGCAGCGCCATACCCAAATCGTGGTGTATACGGGGGTCGTTAGGATTAGCTTTCAGAGCCTGGTTATATTGTTCCATCCCCTCCTCATACATCCGCTTTGCGTTGTACATTAGAAAGCCAAGTCTCAGGTGGGCTTCGGCGTTGTTCGGATTTAGTTCCAGCGCGCGTCTATATTCCTGGATTGCGTTGTCCGTATCGCCGGCCTTGAAAAACTCGTTGCCGGCCCTTACAAAAGAATAATCGTTCAAGAATTCTTCATGGATTTTTTTTATTGCAGCGGGTTTAACATTGACAAATTCAGGGATATTCGCGGCCCTGTCCGGATCGGTGAAGTGTTCCAGCAG
>CAZHBL010000859.1:0-2227 GCA_964530105.1 uncultured Pirellulales bacterium
AACGGATATCCGAAGGGAAGCCCTTTGATAACTTTCTGTGGCTCGCTCGAAAACTTCCCTGCCTGCTGGATATACCATACGCCGTCCTTGGTAATTACAACGGTTGTCACAATCAGGTATATGCCTATTCCAAAAGCGATGACTAATAAAACCGCAAGGTGGACGAGGTCTTGCTCTCTAATCAATCGATTCGCGGTCTTGCTGAGAGTCATTCTCATCCCTGCTCGTATAGGAACTTCATCGCCTGTAGACGTCGAGCGAACACTGTTTCTCATAATCTTCCAAAGGCTGGGTTTATCCCTTGAAGAATAACAGGAACACCAAAATAGAAACCAGTGCTATCCCAGCCGGCACCATAAAGATCGGGCGCCACTGGAACTTTTCTTCTTTTCTGAATTTGTCCATAATCATGCCGGCGAACTGCGTGCCGAGGAACAAGCCGATGCCCGTAGTGGCGGCAAACAGCATCGCCTGTGTAGAACTCTGTATATCTACGGAAGCCTGACTATTTGCGAATATCTGGCCTACGATGACGAAGAGCACATAAGCCATGCCGTGGAACGATTGGCAAACAACAATCAGCCATCGCGGTTTTCCCTGTATATATACGATATAGAGCAGCAGCCAGAACGTTGCTCCGATTATCAAAGTCCATTTGGCACCAAGCCTATCGAGGAAAAGGGCCATCAAAAAGAATGTTGCTATTGCCTGTACTGCCTGCGCGATTGCCATCGATGCCGGGACATTCTTGGCGGGGATTCCCTGGTCCTGCATGAACGGTGCCGTGCCGAGGAAGTAGAACTGCATCAAACCAAAGAATACCATCGAGACTATTATGAAGATTAGGAAGTCAGGATTCTTCAGCAAGGCCATTGCTTTGATGATAGGAATCTCGCTCGTACCGGAAGGTTTCATTACCGGCAGGAGCAGGAAGCATCCAATTCCCATAATGACCGAAAGGATTGCCGCCAGGTAGAGGCAGTCGGCCCCTTTTTCTCCCGTCTTGAATATCCAGCGCCAGCCGGTTAATAAGTAGCCAATAAGCGCCCAGGCGACCGGTGCCCAGAGGAATATTTTGCCCTGGGTTGGGACGTCCGAGACGTTTGCGAATAGAACCGCGTTGACCAGCGGCAGGGTACCCGCATAGAAGAGGCAATAGAGAATCATAACTGTAAAGAGGCTTTTGAAGGTTGTTTTTCGTGCAGCCAGAAATATCAGGATCGCGCCGATAAGGTGCGCACCTCCGAGTATCCACTCTGTGTTGAGATATTTATCGGCGAGCAGCCCGGCGAGAAGGGGCGAGACAATGCAAGCCAGCGGCAGGGTGGCATAGATCCATCCGGTCTGTTTGCCGCTCATTTTCAAAGGCCCCACAAGTCGTGCCGCAAGCACCGGCATCCAGGCGCCCCAGATCGCATACTCCATGAACATTACGAAGCTCAGGGCGAAGTAAAGTTTCCATTCCATTTTGATCTCCTTAAATTATGTTCAGCTATGATTGTTGCTCCTGGTCGACGGATACCGGCTCCGAAGCCTGCTTGACATCGTCGTGGAAGAGGGCACAAAGGGCCACTAACAAGGCGGACGAGATGATGGCAATGATTACAAAGACCGGATTCCAGTTACACACGCCGTCGGTGGTGTAGCGTTCGATCAACTCGACGTTGAAGAAGGTGCCGATCAGCATGCCGACGCCGAAACAGATCATTACGATCAATCCTTGCGCCTGAGCGCGGATCTCCGGCGGGGCCTTCTTGTCAACGTAAACCTGGCCTCCGACAAAGAAGAAACCGAAAATGATCCCGTGCACGAGTATCGCGATGTAATACAGGAATGTTTGACCGGCCGCGACTCCGCCCCACAAAGCGAAGTAGCGTGCCGTAAGCGCAGCCAGTCCGGCCACCATCGTCCACTTGACGCCAAACCGCGACAGGGCCAACGGCACGAGAAGCATAAGGAAGATCTCGCCGAGCTGCCCGAGGTTCATGGTTGCCGTGACGTGCTTGAATCCCTGACTGTCGAAGAACTGAGAGCCCAGCGAGAAGTACAGCGTGAAGGGAATCATGACCAGCAGCGAGATGATGATGAACAAGGCGAAGTTGCGGTCTTTGAGCAGAGTGAGCGCCCGCAAGCCGAGTGCATCCATGATCGATGCTTCCTTTCCCTTGGCCGGCGGCAGGGTGTTGGGCAGTGTCAGGTTCAGCAGCGCCGCGACCAGAGCTGTGCC
>CAZHBL010000860.1:0-2225 GCA_964530105.1 uncultured Pirellulales bacterium
TCTTCGACTATTTTACGCATATTCGGTGTATCAAAACAATCACAATCTTTGGTTATTGACAATAAAAAATTGAAAAAAGTTGCTTTCTTTTCTTTGCCTTTCAGTACTCCTAAAGCATGCTCGGCGATACTTTTCTGCAGGACTTCCGTCTCCTGACCCCAATTGCACGTTACGGCTCCGAATCTGCAGACGGCCATACATTCGGCACAACCAATGCACTTGTCCTGGTCGATGTGTGCCTTTACATCGTCGAGGGTAATTGCATCAGCCGGGCAGTTATCGTAACATACGCCGCAACGGGTGCAGTCTTCGCTGATATTCAGCTTCAGGGCGGCGTGCTGTGTAAGTTTCCCTTTTTTGCTCGCGCAGCCCATTCCAAGCGTTTTGAGCGTAGCTCCGAGTCCCGCGGCAACGTGGCCTGTAACATGGGCCACCGAAAGAATCGACTGGCTTCTTGTAATATCATATGCGATAAAGACCTCTTTGTTAATCTGGCCGTTGATTTTCACAACAGTCTCGGCTGTCCCGGACAATCCATCCGGCACAATAAACGGTATTCCTAACCCCTTCAGACTAAAACCGTGCTCTGTAGCTAAAATCATGTGGTCGATGGCATTATGCCTTCGGCCGACGTATAACGTTGTAGTGTCGGTCACAAACGGCTTTGTATTCAATTCGATCAGCTCATCCACCAATCCCTTGATATACGGAGCTTTTACGTACGTGTTGTTGCCGTCTTCACCGACGTGGACCTTGACAGCGGTGAAATCATTTTCGTTAAAACATTCTGCAAAACCGCCGGCCTTAAACAACCTGCGGGCCTTTTCAGAAATTACTTTCGGGCCGTCATCAACAGAAGCTTTAATAATATATACCTTAGAACTCATAAAAACACTCCTTGCAATCAAACAGGTCAACCTGCAGTTTTACAACTATTCAGTTTGGTTTAAAACACACAAATTATAATTATTTTTCACAGAGCTGCAAGTGTAGCTCAGAAAAGTAAATGCTCGCACAGTATTTTTACGCCGATACCTATAAGGACCAGCCCGCCGAGAGCTTCAATTTTGTTCTCGAAAAAATGCCCGAATCTTTTGCCGATCACAACTCCTGCATAGGACAACATGAATGTTATCAGGCCTATAATTATTACCGCCAGGGCGACAGAACTTGTGATAAGTGAAAGTGTAATGCCGATCGCCAGAGCGTCGATACTGGTTGCAACGGACAAGACAAGCAAAACAAAAACATTTGACGGGTCGGGATTTTTCTCGACGGATTTGATTTTGAACGACTCGTAAATCATTTTGCCGCCGACCGCTGCCAAAAGGGCAAAAGCAACCCAATGGGCATAGTTTTGTATGTAATCCCTGAAGCTTAATCCTGCCAGCGAACCTATCAGCGGCATAAAAGCCTGGAAGGCACCGAAAAAAAGTGCCATTCGCAGAGCGTGCTTTACGTGAAGCTGCCTGTACGCGCCCCCGCTTACAATAGAGACCACGAAAGCATCCATTGCCAGTCCGACAGCTATGACTATGATTGTAATTAATTCCATAACGTGACTTAAAGCGAGCGGGTATCTACTCGGCTTTGATTATGCCCTTTTCGGTCAGGTTTTCCTTAATCTTCCGGCCGGGCTTGACAACTAAAAACTCGCTTTCATCCCAATGGCCGTCGACGAACTTCTGCATAAGAGCCGGATCGCCCTTAAGCTCATCGTAGTTCCATTTGAGATATTCGGCGCAGCGTTTCGTATAATCCCTGTATTGGTTCGAGTTGGCAAAATCCCAGTCGATATACGTTGCCCAATTGTACTGCTTCATCCACCCTTGTTCCATTTCCATCAGATATTGAGCGTTATCGTCGCCGTATTTTTCCTGATATTCCTTTAGCGTTTTTTCATAGCGTTCTTTGCCGGGCTGCTTGTCGGACTCTATCCAGCCGGCGCTGTACCAGTATACGCCGCGGTGGGAGTCGAAATATTCCTGGTATTTATCCTTCGAGCCGAGCAGGATTGTAACACAGTCATGGCCCCGCGGTACGACAATCGGGATTTTCGACGACAAGCCCACAATTCCGTTGCTGCAAAGGCCATAACCGAGCAGCGAAGCGTCGTAGGAGCGTCCCTGAATGTCGTGGGTATTATTCAGAGCTTTCTGAACTTCTTCACGAAGCTTGTCCGGCTCATCGTGCAGGCCCTGCGGCATCAAAACTATATCAACGAC
>CAZHBL010000861.1:0-2217 GCA_964530105.1 uncultured Pirellulales bacterium
TTAACATTTACGAAAGTCGCAAATTATTTTGTGGCACTTCGGTGAGATGTTACCTATTTTCAACCAGGACCGTTCGTCAGCCGGGCAGTTGTGACATGCAGAAATCATCGAACCGGATCCAGTGCTCGGCATCGGCGGGACCGTTGTAGCATTGTATGCTGACCTGGTCGTTACGCGGTGCCGGTAGCTTGCCCGTTTCCGCCGTTTGAAATTCACCATCGGCGTTCGGGCGGAACTGAGCGATGAAATTTTCACCCGATACAATCAGCCGAAGCTGGACCGTCTTACTGGCCATGGGCTTCCGGCCCGGGATAATCATGAGTTCTCCATCGACCAGCTCCTTGACAAGCTTAAATGCCGGCTTGCTGTCATTATACCAGGTTATTCCCGCCTGCTCGTACTGTTGGGTAGGCTCGGTTGTATTGGTTACAGTCACGTCGATGGCGAATTTGCCCCTGCTGCGATCCGGCGCCGGACGGACCAAAGCGTTCTTAACGGTAGGCGCCACACCCGGCTCGACACGAATCTCCAGTGCCCCCTCCCGAAGGCGCCATGTCGAAGAATTTTCCCGCAGCCATGACCAACCTGCATCCATGTTGCCATTGAAGCGCTCCTCAAAGAGGATGGCCTGCTGACCAGACTGGCTTTTGATAATGGGCGTCAGAACGATATTTCGATATTTGACGGCCGTGTGGTCGCCCTGCAGATAGGTAGGTCCGGGCCTGAATTCATCCGACCACAGCGCCCCGCCGGTACAGCCAAGAAGCGGCTCGTTGTCGATAATCAACTTGCCGTTAAGCTCCACCATTACGTGCCGATCCAGCAGTGTCATATTCAAGGTTTGCCACTGCCCGGCGGGCTTCTCAGCGTTCACAACAGGTGTAATCCGGCTGTAAATCCCGCCCATGTTATGCGAATCGAGCCTCCTGCCGTACGTATCGGCTACCTGAACCTCGTAGATGCCTCGCAGATAGACGCCGCTGTTGTTTCCTTTGGAGACGTTTACTTCCAGCTTCAGGTTGAAATCCTCGAACTCGGCTTCGGTGCAAAGGTTACCGTAGGAAATATGACGTTGGCCTTCCTTCTGTGCTGGATTGTTGACAAGAACGCCATCTTCGACCGACCAGCCGTTCACCTGATTAGGATTTGTCAGCTTCCACCCGTCCAGATTGGTGCCGTTGAACAATTTGATAGGCTTGCCGTACTTTGCCTTCGATAGGTCCGGCTTAGAAGGCAATGGAGGTGTCCGTTTACCGGTAAACTCGCTACGCCGAACGCCCCTGCCGTTCGAGCGAGGCTGGATTTGCGTCAAAGACAGGTTATCGCCTGAAACCTTCGCAACAATCGTTTCCGTGATCGTTTGTGTCCGGACCACTTTGCCGTCGGCGTCTTTGCGTTCAACCTCCTCAACGCGTGTGACAATCAGGGCATCGCCGTCCACATATACGTTATCGACAGGAAGTACACTGCCGCCGCCCCAAAGGATGCTCGCATCCAGATACCCATCTTTCTGCTCAACACCAAGCCAGCCGGCCCCGCCGCCGGGAATAGTCAATGCCCAGCGACCGATATACGGCTCAGCGGATTCAGCGGCGTAAATCGATACACAGCAGATCGATAAGGCCAATACAACTATGGCGTAACAAATGCTTTTACTCATAAGAAGTACCCTTTCACAACAGTTGATATAAAATTGACATGCATTTATTACTCCATCAGCAGCAAATTGTCAACCAGATTTAAATCCCGTCAGGATAAATAGTCCGCCTCGAAACTTCCCAAATAATTAGTGACAAATAGCTTAAAGTTTGTTAGTATAAACATCAAAGGTGCTGAATGAGTAAGTTTTAATGTATCTGTAGAGGGAACTCTGTGCGAGATAGGATAAGAACGTCATGAACCAACGCAAGCTGACAGTTCGTAATTTGTCTATATTATTTGTAGTTCTCATTTGTGTAGCCGTACTCTCTATATGTACTGTGTCTTTTATCCAAAACACGTCACTATCAGACCTTTTATTTAGGGGTTGTTTGATAGGGGTCATTCTCACGCGTAAGACTCCGCCGATGCCACAGCCAACCGAAATATTCACAGAGCACATATTAGATCCGATTCCCAATTCTGTGACAAATTTAAAAGCTGACCGACCGGAGTATTTTCAACCCGGATTTCCCAAGTAAACCGTGACAAAGAAACAGAGTTTTGATAGTATAGAGC
>CAZHBL010000862.1:0-2213 GCA_964530105.1 uncultured Pirellulales bacterium
CAAATTATGAAAGGGATTGATTATGGCAGAGAAACTGCAAATCTACAAATGCAATGTATGTGGTAATATTGTTGAGGTGCTTCACGGAGGCGTCGGAGAGCTGGTCTGCTGCGACGAACCGATGGAGCTGCTCGACGAAAAGACCGCCGACGCCACCACGGAAAAGCATGTACCGGTAATCGAGAAGATCGACGGCGGTTACAAGGTTAAGGTCGGTTCCGTGCCGCACCCGATGACTGAAGAGCATTTAATCGAGTGGATAGAGCTGTTAGCAGACGGCAAAGCCTACCGACAGTTTCTTCAAGCCGGGGCCGCTCCGGAAGCGATATTCCTTATCGAAGGTAACTCGGTTAGCGCAAGAGAGCATTGCAACATCCATGGATTATGGAAGGGATAGACAATGATTAGCAAAAAAATGGTAAAAGCTTTAAATGAGCAAGTGAATGCCGAGCTTTTTTCTGCTTACCTGTATCTGTCGATGGAAGCTTATTTCAAATCCCTGAATTTGAATGGCTTTGCCAACTGGATGAGAGTGCAAACGCAGGAAGAAGTCGTACATGCGATGAAGATTTATGAGTTCATTAATGAGCGGGGCGGCCGAATCATCTTAACGGCGGTCAATGGGCCCGATACAGAATGGGATTCACCGCTGGCGGTATTCAAGGCGGTTTACGAACACGAGCAGAAAGTTACGGGCCTGATTAACAATCTGGTTAATTTGGCAATCGAAGAAAAAGATCACGCGACCAACACGTTCCTGCAGTGGTTCGTCAATGAGCAAGTCGAGGAAGAATCATCCGCTGACGAGATGGTCCAGCAACTCAAAATGATGGAGAAAGCACCGGGCGGAATGTTTATGCTCGACCGCGAGCTGGGACAGAGAGTCTTCACGCCTCCTGCTGCGGAAGGAGCTTGATAATGGTCATTACTTTCACCGCCGACGAGATATTCGAAATAGCCGAGGATATCGAAAGAAACGCAGCAGAGTTCTTTTATGAAGCAGCCGAAAAATGCTCGAACGAAGATACCAAGAAGCTGCTGCTCGATATGTCTGCAAAAGAGAATGAACACCTCAAAACATTTCAGAATATGAGAGAAAAGCTTGCCGAAGTAGAAGGACTGTCAATTTTCGATCCTCTTGGCCGTTCCGCGATGTATCTACAGTCTATGGCCGATGCTCGTTCATGGGAAGGCAGGAAAAATCCTACGCAGGATCTCTGCGGCAACGAAACTGTAAAGGAAATTATCGAGATTGCCCTGGAAGGTGAAAAGGAGATGGTTGTTTTTTATGTCGGCTTAAAGGACATGGTATATTTCAAGGCAGGTAAAGATAAGGTGGAAGAAATTATTCTCGAAGAGCTTGGCCACATTAGTGCTTTACTCAAAATGTTAAAGTCTCTCGGATAGCTGAATAGACTGCGGTATGATTTGAAATTCCACTGACTGACAAACGGAGGATGACCATTTGTTCAGAAAGGAGTTTAGAGAATGAGTGATTCAAAAAAGTTAACGACAGCATTCGGAATTCCGGTTGGTGACGACCAGAACTCCATGACGGCCGGCAGTCGCGGTCCAGTACTGATGCAAGACGCTCATCTTCTGGAAAAGCTGTCTCATTTCGACCGTGAACGCATCCCCGAGCGAGTGGTGCATGCCAAGGGTGCCGGAGCGGGCGGTTATTTCGAAGTCACCACAAACGTAACTAAATATACCAAAGCCAAATTTCTTTCCAAAGTGGGTAAGAAAACCGAGGTCTTTGCCCGGTTTTCGACTGTGGGGGGTGAAAAAGGCTCGGCGGATTCGGCACGTGATCCTCGCGGCTTCGCGGTCAAATTCTACACGGAAGATGGCAATTACGACTTCGTGGGCAATAACACCCCCGTATTCTTTATCCGGGACCCTCTCAAGTTCGCTGACTTCATTCACACACAGAAACGGCACCCGGCCACCAATTGTCCGGATCCTGATATGTTCTGGGATTTTCTTTCGCTGACTCCCGAATCAATTCACCAGGTTACTATTCTGTTCTCCGACCGGGGCACGCCGGCTACTTATCGCAACATGAACGGCTACAGCAGTCACACTTACAAATGGTACAATAAAAAGGGCGAGTATTTCTGGGTGCAATATCATTTCAAGACCAACCAGGGAATAAAGAATCTTACGAGAGAGCAAGCTACTCGTTTAGCAGGTGAGAGTCCCGATCACGCCAC
>CAZHBL010000863.1:0-2211 GCA_964530105.1 uncultured Pirellulales bacterium
CTGTGTCTAACTATTTGGTTGCGGCCAAGGGCGAAGCCCGAGGCCGCGCTGGGTTAATTCGTGGTTAATTTGAAAAACAGGTGAAAAAGAGTAGAAAACGACGAAATATTGAGCTTAATTTGAAAAAACAAAGCCAATTCAAAGCCAAACAAAGCCAATTTCAATAGCCCACAAACGCTCCAAAGCAACGGGGAGATGCCGGCTATCCTGGCAAGGAGCGGTGATTCCATCAGAAGAATCCATCGAAGCCCGTATCGAACTATTCCTGGATTTGTTTGTGCCGGTATTGGATATAGGCCTCGCGCATCCCCACGTAGGGCTCTATAGTCATGGACTTGAAAGACTCGTACTCGCCGATGTAGAACGAACTCTCGTTCGTGTACCTGACAGCAGATATGCTGATAGCTGTTTCTGTGTGCTCGACGTAAGAGACGGGATAGAGGAACCAGTCGCCTATTTTACCGACTGAATCCCGTACAGTCGATGGTCCGAGCAGCGGCCAAACGATATAGAAGCCGTCACCGAGGCCGTATACCGCCAGGGTTTGACCCAGGTCTTCCCGTACGGGCTTCAGGCCATATTGATCAAGTGCGGGATCGCCGAAGCCCAGAATACCTATTGTCGTGTTAATCGTGAACCGATGGAATTCCGTGCCGGCGCCTTCGCCTTTTCCCTGGAGCAGGCAATTGACAAAACGCACGGGCGTAGCGATATTGCTAAAGAAATTGCGAATCCCTATCCGGACGGGCTCCGGGATCACGCCCACGTACGCCTGGGAAACCGGTTTGACCACCCAGAAGTAAAGCGTGTCATTAACATGGTACATAGTACGATTGAAAGGCTCCAGCGGGTCGGTTACCTTGACCGTCTGCTCGGCGAAATCGTCTTCGAGCAGGTCGAAATCGTCATTGTCAGCCGCTTCGGCCGAGTTGCCTGTAAAAGATGCCACTTGCATGGAAGGAGCAGATTTCCCGGAGGTTGCACAGCCGGAAATCGTACAAGCCAGAACAATAATAATCAAAATTCGGGGCTTTACGTGATATCTCTTCAAAACTGCTTTTATGTCTCTCAATACCATATGCATGTACTCGAACGCTCAAGCCTCCTTACCGAACGGTCTGCCAAGAATCAGCATCTGAGGCAACAGTGTCAGGGCGGCAAGAAGCGCAATCAACATAGCCAGTCCTGTCAGCAAGCCGAAATATACACTGGGCATAAAATTGGATAATGTCAAGATGGAAAAACCAATGATAATCGTTATCGACGTATAATACATAGCATGTCCGATGCTTCCATGACATCGATGCATCGTCGGCAAATATTTCCGGTCCGACTGAAACTCATGTTTGAATCTATGAATATAATGTATTGTGTCATCAACCGCAATCCCCAGACTGATGGCAGCAATAGTAATGGTCATCATGTCGAGAGGGATATCCAGCCAGCCCATCACACCAAGCACAAATGCCACGGGAAGCATGTTTGGAATCATCGCTATCACGGCAATTTTCAGCGACCGAAACAGCACCAGAAACATCCCCGTCAGCAACATCACGGTAATGCCCAAAGTAAGCGTCTGAGAACCGAACAGGCTTTGCAGCATATTATTATACAGAACGAGCAGACCGGTCAGATGAACATGTTCAGGATTAAGTTCAAGCTTGCCGGTCAGGTCCGCCCTGATTTTCTTGAGCAATTCATTACGTCTCAGAGTCTTGTCTGAATCTCTGACTCGAACCCAGAAACGCACCTGATTATTTTCGACGGAAACATAAGGTTTTATCAGCATGTCCTTCAATTCCTTCGGGGCTTCATTGTAGAGCAGGGCCAGTTCGAGACTGTCCAGCGGCTTGCCGTCGTTGACCTTCTCCATAATACTCAACATGGTGGCCAGCGACATGACCTTGCCGGTTTCCCGAAGGCTTTCAAGATAATAGTGTACGGATTTTATCTGCGCCATCTTTTCAGCGGTAAACCAGTACTTCTCATCGTTTTCGGTCTTTTCGAGTTCATTAAACTCATCGAACACATCGGAATCTTCATCGCTTTGTGCAACGGCAGGCTCAGCAGCAGCCGGCGGTGCTTGCGACCCTTCAAATTCCATAATGACATCAAGAGGAGTCGTTCCGCCGAGGCGTTCGTCGATGACTTTCATCCCCTTGTAAATCTCGGTGTCTTTGCCGAAGTAATCGATGAAGCAGTTCTCCACCT
>CAZHBL010000864.1:0-2210 GCA_964530105.1 uncultured Pirellulales bacterium
GTTGCCAGCAAATACTTTTACGGCGACGGAGAATCCGGCCGGCGGGAAAATTCCGTCAAGCAGCTCATCCATCGCGTTTGCAAAGCTATCGCCGACAGAGGCAGAAAAGACGGTTATTTCAGCACTAATGAAGATGCTGAGATATTCTACAACGAATTGGTCTGGCTCTGCGTGAATCAATACGGGTCATTTAATTCTCCCGTGTGGTTCAACGTCGGTCTTTTAGACGTTTATGGTGTTAAAGGCGGCAAGCACAATTTCCATTGGGACCCTGAGCGCAAAGAGGCCGTTACCTGTGAGAACAGCTACGAATATCCGCAGGCTTCAGCCTGTTTTATCCAGTCGGTCAAGGACTCGATGGAAGATATCATGCGCCTTGCGACCAGCGAAGCGATGCTGTTCAAGCACGGCTCAGGAACCGGAACCGACTTATCAACACTGAGAAGCAGCAAAGAGAAGCTCTCCGGCGGAGGCAAACCATCGGGACCCTTGAGTTTTATGAGGGTCTACGACCAGATCGCGGCGGTGATTAAATCGGGCGGGAAAACACGCCGGGCAGCAAAAATGCAATCACTAAAGGTTGACCATCCCGATATTAAGGAATTCATTACCTGCAAGACCGAGGAAGAGAAAAAGGCCTGGGCGCTTATCGAGGCCGGCTACGACGGGGACTACAACAACGAAGCTTACAGCAGCGTCATGTTTCAAAATTCCAATCTGTCCGTCCGCGTGACCGACGAATTCATGCAGGCGGTGGAGAAAGATGCCACATGGACAACCCATGCCGTAACGACCGGCGAGAAAATGGACGAGCATTCGGCACGCGAGCTGATGGATTTGATTGCAGAGGGCACAAGGATATGCGGAGATCCGGGGCTTCAATACCACAGTACGGTCAACCGCTGGCATACGTGTCCGAACTCCGGGCCGATTAACGCTTCGAATCCATGCAGCGAATATATGTTCGTGGACGATTCGGCCTGTAATCTGGCTTCATTGAACCTTATGAAGTTCCGTAAAGAAGACGGCTCAATGGATATCGATGGCTTCAAAAAAGCGATTCGGCTGTTCATAATCGCCCAGGAGATTCTGGTTGATAACGGAAGCTATCCGGACAAGGCAATCGCTGTAAACAGTCATCTGTTCCGCGCTCTCGGCCTTGGCTATGCCAATCTCGGCTCTCTCATGATGAGTCTGGCGCTTCCTTATGATTCCGACCAGGCTAGGGCGATTGCCGGTGCAATAAGTGCCATTATGACTGGTACCGCTTATTCGGCAAGTGCCGAAATAGCCTCGATAAAAGAACCTTTCGATCAGTTCAAGAAAAACAAAGATCCGATGCTGAAGGTTATAAACATGCACCGTCAGCATGCACGTAATCTTCCGGAATCTCATTGCCCGGAATATCTGCGTAATGCCGCCAAGGACGCATGGGACCAGGCCCTCGATACTGGCACTAAGGTAGGTATGCGCAATGCGCAGGTAACTGTTCTTGCGCCTACAGGAACTATCGGTTTTATGATGGATTGTGATACGACGGGAATCGAGCCGGACATTGCGCTGGTTAAATACAAACTCCTGGCCGGCGGCGGAATGCTCAAGCTCGTTACCAAAACCGTCCCGATGGCTCTTGAAAAGCTCGGGTACAGTGCCGATGAGATTAAATCCATCTGCGACTATATCGACCAGAATGAGACGATCGAGGGCGCTAAAGAACTCGATCCAGATCATTTGTCCGTCTTTGATTGTGCTTTTAAGCCACGCAGCGGCAAAAGGTGCATTCATTATCTGGCGCATCTGAAAATGATGGCTGCGGTCCAGCCGTTCATATCCGGCGCTATAAGTAAAACCATAAATATGCCTAAAGAAAGCACGAGGGAAGAGATTGCCGCTGCTTATATGGAAGGCTGGAAACTCGGACTAAAGGCCATCGCAATCTATCGCGACGGATCGAAGAAACTCCAGCCGGTTTCTACCAAAAAACATAAGGACGGCAAAGCCAAAGCTTCTGCCGAGGCGACTCCTCCGGCCAGGCCCTTCAGACGCCGGCTGCCGGATACTCGCCAAAGCATTACACATAAATTTTCTGTTGCTGGACATGAGGGTTACCTGACGGTGGGGCTATATGAGGATGGTCAGCCTGGTGAGCTGTTTATCACTATGGCCAAGGAAGGCAGCACCGTCGGGGGCCTCATGGATGTTATAGGAAC
>CAZHBL010000865.1:0-2208 GCA_964530105.1 uncultured Pirellulales bacterium
GCACCGGCTATATGTATACGGACATCTCGGTCCCTGCGAGTTTGGGCAGTTGTCCATTTATCTTCTGGGAGATGACGACCGCACCGGTTGCACGAACGCAAATAACAGCGACGATACGCAATCTAAGCAACCAGATTCTCGAAACCGGTTATTCAGGCCAAATGAGTGCGGCCTGGACCTATCATACAATGGACCTTTCAGCTTATGCTGGCCAGAACATCAGAATATGTTTTAGTTCAAACAAGACTATCGGCAGCGGAGCGCTGCTGCTCGACGATATAACTGTGGCTTCATCGTATGTCAGTTCAAGCTCGCTCATACTAAGCTGCGGCGATAACCAGATTGGAAATGGGCTTGGTAACAATAGTGATATGGTTACCATTACCGACGGCAGCGCAACGATTGATAGTGTTACGTATGATGACATCTGGGGCGGAGATGGTGACGGGACAAGTTTGGCAAGAATCGATCCTCAAGGGTCTTCAAATGATGAGGGTAACTGGACGAGTGGGCCACAAAATGGAACCCCCGGCTCAGCAAATTGAAAAGCTTAAGAAAATGAACAGAAATAATAGATTACACATAAAGAAATGTGAAAAAGGATTTGTCCTGGTGCTGACGCTATTTGCGGCGTTGATACTGGCGACTTTGATCATAGCATTCATCAACATAACATCGATAGACCTGACGCTGGTCAAGAACCATATGTACAGTTCAAAAGCTTATTATATAGCAGAAGCCGGTGTTGCCGATGCGATAAACCGGATTCAACTGAACGGCCCTCTCGCAGATACACAATGGGAAAATACCTTCCCACCAAGTACGTCAGACACATACAACGTTTCTGTATCACAGAGTTCGACAGTTATAACTTCTACAGGGCTTGCTTCGACCTCTAATTTTAGCAGAAACCTGGAAGTAAGGGTAAATGTTAGCGGCAGTTCGTCGCCATATAAAGTTTCAATCAATCAATGGAAGGAAGTAACCCAGTGAACAATAACAAATCCATCTTGAGCTTACATATAGATGACGATTTTCTTAATATCGTCTATCTGGGAAAGGCTGTCAATGGCCTGCAGGTTCACAGTTGGGCTTGTGAGCGTTTGGATGGTGGCATAGTAAATGATGGCCTGATTGTTCACACTGAAATGATAGCAGAAAAAATACGCGATTTTATAAAGACCCGCCACGTAAAAACACATAAAGCAATAATATCATTATCATGTTCGACAGTAAGATTGAAACCTTCTGAATTTCCGGCCCAAACAAATGAACAGTTGCACAAACAGGTTGAAGAGCAGGTTAGAAAGTATGGCATGTTTGGAGGTGAAAGGATAGTCTTTGATTACTGTATATTTGAACATACGGCTCAATCTTCCAATAAGCAGACCGTGCTGCAGGCAATTACCACCAGACAAATAAGCGATACCTGTTTAGAGGTTGCCAAGAAGGCCGGGCTGGATTTGGTCAGAATTGAGCCGGCAGTCCTTCCGATTATAAAACTGGCCTTTAACCAACAAGCTACAGCTTCTGAAAGCGTTTCTCTGCTTTTGGCTCTGGACTCGGCTTCGGCTAATTTAAGCGTTTTCATAAACGGCTTGCCCCAACTCTGTCAAAATCTAACTATAGGCACAAAAGACTTATCACAAGGCAAAGACAGCTTTACATGTCTGATAGATCAGATGAAACCGGTTTTGGAGTTTGCGCACTCACTCGCCAGCTCAGAGCAACTTGTGCTAAGAGTTGCAGCAGCTTGTGATAGCGAAAAGCTTGAGGTGATTGCCTGCCAAATAAGAGAAAGATTAATCGATGTGGCAATTGAGCAAATAGATCAATTCCATATTTCAAAACAATTTGACATTCAGGGCACCGACGAGGAGGAGGTGCCTTTTTTTGCACTAACATTGGCACTGACCGCCTTCGGTGCTTCCGCACTTGACCGGCAATTGAACCTCATATCACAGGAGTCGCTTGCAATACTAAAAACCCGGAAGGAAATGTCGCTTACCGCAAAAGCAATCGTGGCAATAGTGTTGCTGTTTATTGCGGCTTTGGTACCGCTGAAAATGAAAACAAGAAACGTCGAAGCTGGTTGCGGTGTGATTGAAGCGAAAACAGCAGAAACCATCCCAATAGGCAAGAAGATCACCGGCCTGAAAAAGCAGATCGAACAACTAAAGGAAGGGCTGTCGGCTTATGGCAAAACCG
>CAZHBL010000866.1:0-2198 GCA_964530105.1 uncultured Pirellulales bacterium
TTGTCGGCCTCTTTATTATCACTATTACATCTCCAGATTTCGGCTAAAGTTCACCGAATAGTAAATTGCGTTCTAATTGCTCGGAGTTATGCGCTTTTATTCCTGTGTTGTTTGATATGTATGGGACCCTCAACCGCGCACGCACAATCGGATGATGTCGAAATCCGGCTTAATGATAATGTCACAGTTAAAAGGCTTGCTGAGGGCGTCTGGCTTCATACGACATACTTTGACATCGCCGGCCTGAAACATGTTCCGGCTAACGGGCTGATTATCATTGATGATAAACATGCGATGATGATTGACTTGCCCTGGACGGATGAGCAGACAGGTCTGCTTTTTGATTGGGTGGCGAAAGAACATGGTGCCGTAGTTGAAAGGGTGGTGTCTACGCATTCGCACATCGACTGTGCCGGAGGCCTGGCCGAGGCGCATCGACGGGGAGCAGATTCCTTTGCCCTGGAAAAGACAGTTGAGATATTGAAGCAAACGAATAAGCCGGCGCCCAGGAACTGGTTCACCGAACGAATGTCTCTAAGCTGCGGGAACACCAGCGTGGAACTGGCTTTTTTAGGTGGTGGCCATACCGTCGATAATATCGTGGCCTGGGTCCCGGCGAGGAAAATATTGTTCGGCGGCTGCCTGGTTAAGTCTTTGAACGCCAGGAATCTCGGAAATACCGAGGACGCGGACCTGATCAATTATCCGGCGACACTTAAAAAGGTCAGGGAAAAGTACTCGGGAGCGAAGATTGTCATACCGGGCCATGGCCGGCTTGGCGGGATAGAACTGATTGATCATACAATTGAACTTTGTAATAATAAGAACTGATACGCTCTAAGATCTGCTGTAGTAGTAGATCTATCTGAATGCGGCTATTTAACTTATCGTTCGAATCATAAATATGAGTGACTTTGTAATACGCCAATATCGTGCTAATGATCAGCAAGAGGTAATCGATCTATGGACCCAGTGCGGTCTCGTCGCACCACAGAATAATCCGAGATGTGATATCCAGAGAAAAATCAAGGTTAATCCAGAGTGGTTCCTGGTGGGGCTGCTCGAAAGCAATGTCATCGCGACGTGCATGGCTGGTTATGAAGGCCATCGGGGCTGGATTAACTATCTGGCCGTCGCTCCGGAGTATCGGCGTCAAGGTTTTGCTACACAGATCATGCGTAAGGCCGAGAGGATTTTGCGGGATGCCGGCTGTCCTAAAATCAACCTTCAAATCAGGACATCCAACATCAGTATCATTGAATTTTACAAAGCGGTAGGGTATGATATCGATGATGTTGTCGGCATGGGAAAACGGCTTGAACATGATCGCCTTGATAAGGGCGAATAAGCCGCTTAGCCGGATAGCAGGGAATTACAGAGCCATAGTTTCTTCTTTAGTCTATTTGCGAGGTACACAATTTGATCTGCCCTAAATGTAAGACAACGCTGAGCCCGACGCGTGTCGCCGAAGGATCGCTATGGAAATGTGAAGCTTGCTCGGGCGTAGCGGCAAATCTGGCGGTGCTGCGAAAGTATTTGAAGGATGGCACTGTCAGAAAACTCTGGCGCGAAGCAATTGCCGGAAGCACTCTGTCGAATAGAAAGTGCCCTTGTTGCGTAAATATGCTGAAGGAATTTACAGTCAGCAGAGACAATCGGCAGATCCATCTTGATTTGTGCAAGACATGCCAGTTGATGTGGTTTGACAGGAATGAGCTTGAAGCGTTTCCAAGAGCCGAGAAGCTACACAGGCCGGATATGAATGAGAACCTTGCGCTTGCCAAAATCGGGCTTGAAGTTGAGCTTGAGAGCGAGCAAAGCTCGGCCGAGAATATAATTGCCCAGGGTATGGATATACTATTTCTGATTATTCGTTTATTCCTGTAACGATTGAGGATGTAAAATGAAGCAATTATACGTAACCAACAGGGACCAATGGCGCGAATGGCTTTCTGTGAATCATGCCGCCAATGCCGGTGTATGGCTTGTTTTCTATAAGAAAGAGACGTCCAGGCCGACTATTGCGTATGATACTGCCGTTGAAGAGGCTATATGTTTCGGGTGGATAGACAGTATCATCAAGAAAATCGACGCCGGGAGGTATGCACGGAAGTTCACGCCGCGAACGGCCAAAAGCAAATGGTCGCAGCTTAATAAGAAACGAGCCAATAAAATGATAAAGCAGGGGCGAATGACCG
>CAZHBL010000867.1:0-2192 GCA_964530105.1 uncultured Pirellulales bacterium
GTTGAAAACCTCGACACCCTTTTAGACTTCGCAGGCAAACATCACTGGCAGGCCCGGAACGGCCAGTCCGGCTCAGGAAACAACAAGCACGGAGCAGACGGCGAAGACCTGATTATAAAAGTTCCGCCGGGCACCCTAATTTACGATACCGACCTGGATCTGCTGCTTAAAGACATGAATGAACCAGGACTGAAAGTCCGCGTCTGTCTCGGCGGCAGAGGCGGTAAAGGCAACAAGGCCTTTGCAACATCAACCAATCAAACACCAAGATACGCCGAGCAAGGAAAAGAAGGCCAGGAAAGGAATATCAGACTCGAATTAAAGCTCATTGCCGACGTGGGCCTGGTCGGGATGCCAAACGCCGGCAAAAGCACTCTCATCTCACGCTGCTCTGCGGCAAGGCCGAAGATAGCCGACTATCCCTTCACTACAATTGAGCCCGTGCTGGGTATCGTCGAGCTGAGCGATTATCGCCGGTTCGTGATGGCCGATATTCCAGGCCTGATCGAAGGCGCCAGCGATGGAGCCGGCCTGGGGCACGATTTTCTTAAACATATAGAGCGTACTACGATTCTGGTGCACATCCTGGATGTTATGCCGACGGACGGTTCTGATCCGGCAGAGAATTACAAAGCCATCCGCAACGAACTTGAACAACACAGCAAAGCCTTAGCTCAAAAACAGGAAATCATCGTCGCCAACAAAACCGACCTCGACCCGGATGGCAAAATCGTAAAAGAATTGAATGAAAAGCTACAGCAGCCGGTCCACCCAATCTCAGCAGTGACCGGCTCCGGCACGAAAGAATTGAGCGAACTGCTGTGGCGAAATATAAAAGAGTTAAAGAACAAATCTTAAGTGCGAAAAGAGCCGATCCGATAGAATCGGCTCTTCGGCAATCTCTTCTATTCTTCTAACCACGGAATCTTAGGTAAATCCCTTGGTTCGACGTCTCTTATGCTCAGGTCACCATAGATGACTCGATAGGTTTTCGAGCCCGGCAGTTTCCACCAACACACAGGTTTTTTTGCGTCACCGAGCTTCACATCTTCGCCCACATACTGCCAGTCGCTGTCTTCCGGCAGTCTTTTCAGGAACTCGGTGCCCAGCATAGGAGTGCCGCCACCTTCCACGGGAACAGCCCGCCGCGTTTCAGCAAAGTACTTCTCGAGCGCCTCTTCGCCCGGTCGGCCTCGCCCGAAGCGGGTAGGGAAGGTGCCGCCCAGGCCCCTGGCCGTCGTCGTCAACTCTTCGACAAGGTGCGCTTCCGTCAACTCGAACGGAACCTTGAACTCCTCGGTGGCCATGTTCATCACGCAATAGTCTTCCGGCAGTGTCATATCGAACAGTTCATCGCTTAGTTCGACGTCGAAGGCAATGTTGCTCAAGACGGTCTTGTCTATTCCTTCTTTGGCTGTTCGCTCTATTCTGATCGGCAGAGCGGTGTCGGGGTCCGCCCAGACGGTGAATTCCTTGTCGTCGGTGGATAGTCTGAAGCAGATGGCCTGTCGACCATCGATCTCCACCTCGCCCAGGCATTCCTCCGTTCCATCTCGAAAGTTCTTCTTTAAGCCATCATAGGTCAGCAGCGTATCGCTACCCCCATGATCCGGAGCGTAGTAAGCCAACTTCTGCGAAGGGTGTAGCTCCACGAACCGATTCTGGCGGCTTAGATCCATGATCTCAACCGTCGCATCTTCATGTGGCGGCCCATCACCATAACGAATGCCACTTGTTGCATCGGTTCGGCGGTACGGCCCCTTGACCAAGATCGTGCCCTCTCCCCACCAGTACCCGCTCTCTTCGAGTTCCTTCTCCCACTCGAACGTGAACGTGACGGTTTGTGAAGCCTCCATGTTCCTTAGTACATCGGCCCAGACGACGCCCGCACTGTCGGGTGAAACGCCCAGGTAGTGCATACCGACAAACACTATCACGATTATTGCCGCCGCGGCGGCTACTTTTGTCATTGTCTTGTTCATGATCATTCTCCATATATTTGGCTCAGCCGAAATGAGTATTGTCTTTTCAGATTTGTCGAACGCCGCGAGAGCGTCACCGACAATCCTCTCATCAACTATCGAGTGTACCGTAACATCTGATTTGGCAAATAATTGTTTTATCTTTTCCGCTGAGTTCATTTTTATATCTCACCATTTAAGATCGAACGCATTTTTTGAATTCCGTACCTG
>CAZHBL010000868.1:0-2188 GCA_964530105.1 uncultured Pirellulales bacterium
CGGCAACTGCGGCGTTTTGAACTCGGCGTGCATCTTGAAATCAGTAAAGTCCTGCTTAGTCATAATACTGCCGCTGCCCGGCACGATTTTCATGGCATCGCCAACAAGCTCCCATCCGATTTTCCTGTCACTGCCGGTTGTCCAATGCGAAAAATCGTTGCCGCCGAACAGCATAATTGCATCGTCAGACGGTGTCCTCTCAATTTCAATCTTGGGCGGATGGGCAATGTCGTTCCAGAGCTGCTCGGTCCTGTCGATATCAATCTTGCCTTCGTGTACATATTGGCGATACCGGAATACATGGTCTACGCCGGGCCTCATCTCGAAGTCACCCGCTTGCACCGGCGCCCAGTTAAAGAACACCTCGTTCTCGAATTCCGGCCAAATCCGCATAGGCTCGGGATGGCGGAAATTCTGCGGATTGCTGAAAAACGTTATGCCTTTCCAATTGCCGTCGGAGACTCCCGCCGTATCGCACCATCGCGCCCGAGTTGCATGGCCGTCCTTGCGGGTCCTGCCCTGGCTGGTCAGATAAGCCGCTGTTTCGTCTTTCCAGTCTTCGGTAGCACGAAATCCAAAACCGCCGTAGCGGTATTGAAGCAGCTTCAAAGGACTTTGTGCTACGCATCGCTGTCTCGAGACGAAATCCCAAAGCCAGTAGCCCTTCTCTGGCCCGCCGACATTATAGACACGCACATCCCATACCTCTTTGAGCACGACCTTCTCACCTGATGATGTCTTAAGAGCAATGTGGTCCTGTTCCGCCTGAAAGCCGCCATAAACCGGGCCGCTTGTTGTCGAAAGGAACCGGTTGAAACGAACCGTTCCCTGTCCTTCGCCGAGATTCCAGAAATCGACCGGCTTGCCTTCGAATTCGGTATGCGTCCAGGGCATCCAGATACCGAGGTGATGGTAATGGTCTTTGGGATGAATATTCGTCAGTATCGAACCTGACGGCGACCATAAAGGATGAATAAATCCCCCGCGATCATACAATTTGCTCTGCCCTTCCGGCGCCGGTACAATCGCATAGTTATATTGCAATACCTGCTGCTTGCCTTTCCGTAAGACAAGTACCGAATCGTCCTTTGTCGCCTGTATGCCGGGCTGCTCGTTTACAATTGCAGAGCTTCGGCTCAACTCATAAATCCGCTTACCATCCGCCGGCGTCTCGCCCGAGAGAATCCACCACAGACGCGGCGGACTTCCCGGTTCGAGCTGGGCCTGCACAGGAACACGTCGATCACCGTTGATTTCAACCAAACTCAGCCCTTCATTTGAAAAGCCTAACGGCACGCCGCTCAAATCGAGCGACACCGGAGTATCGAGGCGAGCGTAATCGCCGGCATCGACTGTGATTCTCGCCAGAGGTCCGCCCCAAGTCACCGAGTACGGTAATAACAGGCAGGAGGATAAAATGAAAACAGGAAACAAGCGTATCAATGTTGATATGAGCCTTTGCATCATTGAAGCTCCTTTCAATTCAGCTTTTCATTTACTAAATGGTATAGTGCAAAAAGGATAATTTTAATACTGATAGCTTCGTTAATCAAGTCTTATCTCATAAATTTTCCCGTAGCTGGGAAGTTAATACTTGGCTTTTGTTTGCTATGTTTCAGCTTTGCTGTTATTCTGCTCCAAATAACATTTGTGATCTTAGCAACAGCATTTTAAAGGAACCGATTATGACTCTTGGAAGCTGCTTTTTAGTTCTGTTATCCGTAGTTAACGCCGGCCTCGGAGCAGACGCCCCGGCCAATCCTTATGCGCAATGGCAGAACGGGCCGCCGCACAGCGCAGACTTTTTCCCGATAGCCGTCTGGCTACAAAGTCCGCGCAACGCCGAGAAATACAAACAGGCCGGAATCAACACCTACGTCGGACTCTGGAGAGGGCCGACGGATGAGCAGCTTGCGGAATTAAAAAATGCCGGCATGAAAGTCATTTGCCATCAAAATAGAACGGCCCTAAAGCACGCCGATGACCCGACGATTATTGGCTGGATGCACGGGGATGAGCCGGATAACGCCCAATCATTAGGACAAGGCAAAGGTTACGGCCCGCCGATTTTACCCAAAAAGATAATCGATGACTATTATAAGATTCGACAGACTGATCCCACCCGGCCGGTGCTTCTGAATCTCGGCCAGGGCGTAGCCTGGGACGGCTATTACGGGCGGGGCGTTCG
>CAZHBL010000869.1:0-2186 GCA_964530105.1 uncultured Pirellulales bacterium
TCGACGCCAGAAATGACGCCGCTGCGGTTAAGGAAATAGCCTTCCTGACACAAAAGTACAGTCTTCTTTTAATCATTCCCGGCGGCTGTTTCCTAATTGCAATGGGCAGAGAATTTCTTCACGTATGGGTCAGCGACAAATTCACGGACCCTACCGTCATTGACGGGATGGCCGTCATCCTGATCATTCTAACCATCGGCCACTGTTTGAGGCTGGCACAGCACAGCAACTTTCTCGTGCTCGTTGGGCGCGGGCAACATAAGATTTTCGGGATTCTGACCGCCTTGATGGCACTATTCTGTGTTCTGGCTTCCATTCTTTCGGTAAAGGTCTTCCATTGGGGCTTGATCGGAATCGCCTGGTCGAATTTCATGCCGATGGCACTAACGTCCGTGCTGATTCTGCCGATATATTTCAACCGGAAAATGCATATCTCCACGCTGGAAAACATTCGGAACGTTTGGCAGCCGGCCTTGCTGGGTTCATTGCCGGCGGTGGCGATGATATGTATTTGGAAATATCTGGCACCACCGAATTCATGGCTTGAAATTGTAGGAGTCGTAGTTGCCGCAATAGTCTTGATAGTTATAGGCGGCTGGTTCCTGAGTTTGAAAGAGGTTGAGAAGAAACGATTCGTTAAGATTGCCCGGCGTAAAAAAGAAAGTGGCTAAGATTAGTTACAGAGAATCTCATAAATACGAAGACAAAGGTGCGGAATACGAGGCGTACTACCAGAACAAGGCGTGGCAAAGATTCCTTTGGTCGCGTGAGCAGGAGATTATCCTGATGATTCTGGAGAAATACTACACGGGCAGAGATGTTCATCTGCTCGACTTCGCATGCGGTACCGGACGTATAACGGAATTCCTGGAGAATCGCGTCAAAACTTCGACGGGTATCGATGTCTCCGGCTCCATGCTGGCCATCGCCAGAGAAAAACTCAAACGGACCGAGATAATCGAAACGGATATCACAACGGAAAATGTTCTAAAGCCGAGAAAATTCAATTTGATTACAGCTTTTCGGTTTTTTCTCAATGCCGAGCCGGAACTGCGCTCTGCAGCAATCAAAGCAATTGCTGAGCTGTTGGATGAAGACGGCTACCTCGTATTCAACAATCACCAGAATTCCGGGTCGCCCTGGATAAAACTACGCTATGCGCGCCATCGAAAGAAAAATCCGGAAGACACCTTCAATGTAATGAGTATCGAACAGATGAAAATGCTTGTTGAAGAAGCAGAGCTGGAGATCGTCGAAATTTACCCGGCCGGTTTTTTTCACCCGCCGAAATTTCCTGTTTCGTACCACCTGAATCGCGCGATAGATTGGGCAACCGGCAAGTTCAATTTCCTGAATCGATTCTCAGAAAGCCCAATAGCCGTCTGTCGTTGTAAATAGATTCTCAATAGCGATACTTCTACAGTGAGGAAATAGTCAATGGAAATCGTTGGCGAGATTATAAGAAAAACCGGAGAACCTGGCACGCTGGCTATAGAAGCAGCCAAGGCATCAAAAGCGTTTGACATCGGTAAAGACTGCGGCCTGTTTTATGTACCGAAGATCGTTAACTTCGATGCCGGAACAGGAGTGCTTGAATTCGAGCGGCTCAACGGACTGGTTACACTGCTTGATATGTCGGCTCGTAAAGACGAGCGGTTATTTGAGCTTTTGAAAAAGGCAGGGCAGGCACTGGCAGTTGTTCATGAAAAATTGGTCTTGCCAGAGGAGATGAAACATGAACTTCCTGCCGAGTGGATGGCCTCTCCCGGCGAGAACGTTTTCATCCACGGTGATTTTGCAGGTTTTAATTTGTGCTTCGACGAATCCTCCGACCGGCTCGTGATTTTGGACTGGAGTTCGGCGCCGCTTCTGGAAAATGTTGCCACTTACGGTTCGAGATTCTTCGACATAATCTGGTTCGTTATTTTTATCTTTTACGGCGCCCCAAGGCGCAGCCTTTTCAACTGGGACGCCGAGGGCATGGCCAACGCCTTCCTCTCAGGATACGCGAAACAACGCCCTGAAATAATTCAGCATTTATCCGGTGATTTTAAGCCGCTGATGCGTCGATATTATCGTAAGACTGTATGGTACCTCACCAAACAACGGTCCTGGTACAAAGCGGCCAGGTACCTGCTGTACCAGTTTATGATTTACCCAGGATTTGCCCGTTATCATCCCGGACA
>CAZHBL010000870.1:0-2181 GCA_964530105.1 uncultured Pirellulales bacterium
TTTCGGTTCCGATGTTCTTCAGCTCGATGAATTCTCTGTTCGGATCGTCGGGATTACCCGTATCCTTAGGATTGTACATAACCTCGGTGATCCGCAAATTATCAGCAACCGGTCCGACGGCAAAGGTCACCTCGTTCAGGGCGCTCCATACGGCACCGTTCAACAGACGCGCCTTGAAGGCAGTGCTCTTGGCCAACTGGATCGGCCCGGTATATTTGACCGCGCTGTCCGAGAGGAAATCGCCGACAGGTGAGCTTTCGCCGGCCTCAAGCCGGCAGGAGATTAGCATATCGGAACTTGTTTGAGAGGTGTTCAGACCCTGGATGGCCAAAATGTTGCTGCCCTGCTTGAGACTATCGGTGTAGGCTGATATATCGATCGATTCCAGATTGACGGCCGCCGAATCATCATGCGTGCCGCTCGAACTGGAGTTCCATTCCGGTGTGCCTGGAGCATTGCGCCGGGCAACTTCCGTCCCGTTCAGGTAAGCGACAAATCCGTCGTCGTACCGAATCAGCAATCTCATAAAATTGAAGCCGGTCACCTCGGCAGGGTCGGCTGTGAACGGGATGCGGATGTAGCAGGTGTTATTGCCGTTGTACATCTGGGCTTCGAGATCGAGACTGATGAAGCTTTCATAACCGGCGCTTCTTTCGTAACCGACTCCGCCGGGACTGCCTGTGACGAGTGTCCATGTCGAGTCGTTGAAAGCACTGCCGCCTCTCCAGTTGTCACTGATCGGGCCGGATGGAACTATAACGCGCTTGGCGGCGTTCTCAGCAACAAGAGTCACATTGCTAATAAAATTCTCCTTGGTGGGAAGGCGCGGGTCGTTGCCGTCGGTCGAGTAGTAAATCGTCCCTAAAGGAGCTGTCATCGAAAGCACGTGAGTCGATGGAATCTGTCCCCCGTGCCGGGGCCGGCCGTCGATATTGAAGACAGGTGGGTCGATGGACGGATAGAGCCCAGCGTTGCGTAATTGTCCCAGGACAATCGCCGGACGCTGTGGCATGTAAGTGCCGAGGATGTAGTCGCGTGAGTTCTGCCAGTCGGCCAGCGTATAGGGGTTGCTGCGTGCCTGGTCGCCCCAGCGTGCCGACTCGGCGATGATGGCCAGCTCGATCCGGTCGGCAAGCTCCTTGTATCGGGCGTAAGATGCCTCCGTCGTTCCCGGGCCGCCATTAAACATGTGCCGGTAGGTGTGATCGGCAAAGAGCATACGAAACTCCTCGTTATCTCTGAGTGTGACGTATGGCCGAGCGCCATTACTGTTTACGCCGGTGACGTTTGCGCCGAGGCTCGACCAAATGGTGATCGCCCCTTCCGAGTCCCAGTTGATGAATTTGAATCCGGTGGCATTTGGCGGCCGGCGGCAGCCGACATAAAAGTTATGATTGGGCCAGTCACCCGTACCACCCCAGAAGTTCGTGAACAGCCAGTCGATATAGTTTTCGATATCCAGCAGATCGTCGTAATTGGGATTGTTTGTGCCGTCCGGATTGTTGCCCTGTATTTTCTGATAGGATTCCGTGTCCGCCAGTCCTCCGCCTACCTGGCTCAACATGGCGTTCCATGTGGTTGTTCTGCTCTCACCTGTAGGTGTGCCGGCATTGAGAGCATCCCATTCTTCCTTATCACCACCATAATAATTGGCGCAGAAAGAAGCCATGGGCCGTTCTGTCGCGTGATACAGGCCCCAGTAAAGCCCATCAACGTACAAGTGCACAAATGTCCCGTGAGGCGAGACCTGCCCCAAAGCCAACTGAAAGCGATGCATGAACTCGTCGATAATGTACTGAGTATCCGTATCTCCCCAGTTGTTCCACCCGTCATTCGATCCTGCCCTAAGTACAATCGTGTCAAAACTCGTGGCGGCGTCTTTGGCGTCGAACAGCGGGAAATTCAGCTTGGTCGGGCCGTACTGTCTCTTAAAGAGCAGGCGGAACGATTTCTTTCTTGTGAGATTCATGCCGCGGAACGGGTCACCGCCGTAGATTCGCAAACCGGCATTCACCTGAAATCCCGTCGTGCCGTCGGGATAGATGTATTCAACCGAAGTCGGCCTTTCCCATGCTACGCCGGTTGAACTTGAATTCGAATAGATGCCGCTGCCGCCGAAAAGGTTGTCTGTTTCGGTCACAATTGACATGGTTGGGAGCGATAAAAGTGAGTCTTTCATCA
>CAZHBL010000871.1:0-2176 GCA_964530105.1 uncultured Pirellulales bacterium
TTCCTTGCCGGGATCGGCGTTCTGCACTATTAAGTAACAGGCATAGCGGGACATATATACTGAAAGTACAGGCCGTTGGCCTCCTTTGCCTATTTCTATCATTTCGGTGATGTCAACGAAATGATCCTCCATACGGTGCCCGCTGTTGAAGCAGGCTTTTTTTGCCTTCTTTATGACCTGCTCGAAGTTACGGTAATCCGAATAGCCAAGAATCTGCGAGAAATCCCTGCTCGACCAGTATTCGTTCCCGGCGTCATTAATACGCTTTGTTTTTTCAAACGGCGAATCATTGCCGGTCGGCGCTCGTTTCGTTATGTCGTTATTCATAATTAACCTCGATTATCCATATTATTCTTACCAGAATTTTCCACAATAGCAATTATTTCTTCAGCGAATCGCACCATTTGAATTATATAAATTCTTAGAGACGGATACCTATACCTATGGCACAAGTTTACACTGATGAACGCGGATTTAAATTCACCTAAAAATAGGCGGTAGGGTGGGCATTGCCCACCATAAATAAATACAAGTATTAACCACAGATGGACGCTGATTAACGCTGATAGGCACTGTTGTTTAAGTAAATTTTCTAATTCTGTATTCTGTGTCCTGTGTCCTGTGTCCTGTGTCCTGTATTCTTTTTATATTTTTACTTTTTCCTTTTTACTTTTCACTTTTGCTTTATTTTTCTTCTGTATTCTGCCTTTCTTCATCCTGAGCGGAGTCGAAGGGCTCTTTTTCCCTTTTCTTCCTTGCTTAACGAGAGACACCATCTATAATTGAACATAGAGGATATGATAGCTCTGAAGCGGCAACGTCGTAGTTTGTGCTTTCTTGCTTTATGACGAGAGGCTTGGGATGTTATACGGACACTCAGATAGACAAAGGATCTTATGCGGAAACTATATAAACATTGTTATGCAGATAGAAGGAGGCACAGACTCAAATGGCAGCCACTATAACAAAGTACACGGTCGTAGTCTTGGAGACATTCCCTGACTTCTTCATCGTCACGTGCGGGAACTGTGCGGGAGATGGATGCGGATACTGCCGCCAAATCGGGAAGAGAAAACTTGTGGTCCCGTCAGACTGGGCAGGTGAGGATGTTGGGATTGTCAGATGCGGCAACTGTGCGGGAGATGGATGCGGATACTGCGATCATATCGGCGCATATGTCGGGATTTTCCCGCGTGTGATATGTGGCAACTGCCAAGGAGATGGCTGCGGATATTGCAAACAACGCGGTAGTGTCTGGATCGGCAATATCAGGTAGGATTGCGCAATGGAATGCCGACCCAAGGAGTGTAGGTGACGCGGTTAACCGCGCGACTGACTCCCGTCGTCGAATAGCGAAGAGGTCCAGCATATTATACGTAAACCATATATACATAGTTAGGCGTTTAATAAATTAAGCATGGTAAATGCACTAATACAAATCGATCTTGGACTGTTAAAAGAGTTAGTTCAATTAATAGATCAGCAACTCGAACGAATTTGGCAGTTGTGTACAGAGGTTGATGATCCTGATAGTTTCGGGTATTTCGATAGTGGTCAACATGTTTATGGTCTGGGGTTTGTTGCGTGTCAGACATTTATGTCCTCGGTGTGTGGTCATTTGGGGATTAGTAAGACGAATGCATTGGCTATTGGTCCCTCACATTCTGGCGGAAATACAAAAGCTCAAATAATTAATCATGCAGCGAACTATTGGAAGCATAAAAACGAGTGGGATCTGAGCAAGAAAGAGAAACGACGAGAAAATATTGAAAAAGCATTTGAATCCGTTGGTTTTTCCGTCGATTCAGATTATCCATTATCCAATGTGTTAGCTGAGCTTTCGTTACCGGGTGAA
This sequence comes from uncultured Pirellulales bacterium, assembly GCA_964530105.1. Classification (GTDB taxonomy): domain Bacteria; phylum Planctomycetota; class Phycisphaerae; order Sedimentisphaerales; family Anaerobacaceae; genus JAFGPJ01. The sequence goes on from CAZHBL010000871.1 coordinate 1,856, forward strand.
GCACGATTTCAATCCGTGTTAGGTGCATTAGAGGTTTGGAAAGATGAATTGGAAAAGATTACCTAACCATCGCGTCAACTTGAAATAATTAGGGACGTTTATATTTTTAGGCTTCGTTCATGAGCAGTAGGCCGACAGAAAAACAAAATTAGGCCCAAGGTGCAAAGAAGAAAAAGCAGGTTTTAAATTGTAAATAAATAAAAGTAAAAGAACTGAATACCGTAACATAAATAAACGTCCCTATTAAACTCCAGGTTTTCTTTTTATACTGTGTAATTTCATTTTCGTTCTTTAACTCTTAGAGGAGCCAGTAACTTATGT
>CAZHBL010000872.1:0-2167 GCA_964530105.1 uncultured Pirellulales bacterium
TGCCGTCGATGGTATAGTATATTACGGCGCCTTTGGTTTCGGTGGCGATTGTAACTGAAAAAGGGGCGGTGTAAAAACCGCGTTTGTGGCTGAACTTAGGTGCCGCGACATCACCTGAATATACATCGCTGTTTTCCGCTCCCGGGGTTGGAGCCGAAAGAAACCTTAATTTTGCATCGGCGTCGGGATAGCGGCCGAAAGAGATATCACCGGCCTGTTCGGGAAAAGAAACAATGTCAATAAGAGTGCTGCCGTCGGAGCCGAACAGGGCGATTTCCTCTCCGCTTGCGCTGAGCTTGAAGTTGGCATGAAGGCCGATGCTGGAGGTTTCGCCGTCGGCCCATATTACGAGATAACCGCCGGCATGGATGATAGTGTCACCCCGGCCATCACTGTGAATCCGCCACTTTGTGGGGGCGGCCAGGTCATCTGTCAGATACATACCCTCGAGATCAACAGCATAGTTCCCGGAGTTATAGATTTCAATCCAGTCGTCATAGTCACCCTGTGGGTCAGCGTAAGAGCTGCTGTTGGAGGCCATAAATTCGTTGATTACCAGAGGGTTGCCTGCCTGGTGCCAGTTTTGTGTAAGCAGGCCGAAATCGGACATATTTACACCGCCGACGCCATCGAAATCCGCGTAATTTGGCTCTGAATTAGGATCCGAAGGCTCCAGCCATTGTTCTGCGAAGATTTGAATATCGAGCATATCGACATAGCAGTCTCCATTCAAATCGCCGGATGGGCAGACAGCCGATGCCGAACCGATAAGAGATAACGTTAATATCAGGGTGAATAACGAGATTTTCTCCGATTTGTACACTTAATACAACCTGCCTCACAAATTATTTGAAATATCAGCAATATATCTTACTAAAAACCGTAGGGTTTTTCCAGCTAATTATTATTTCGGTGGTTTTGAGCTGTGAGTTCCCAATGGGGGTGAGATTATTGTTAAGGCGGTGTTTTTAAGGATTATCGGTGCTTAATTAATTGCGAGGCCTGCTCTGCTTCCGCAGGCCCCGCAATTGCTTGTGTGACATAGTTTTGTTGTTTACTCAGAGTTTTTATCCAGAGTGTACTTCTATTTCGCCAGCCTACCCAAGCCTAAGCTTAGTACATCATAAGGTTAGGGTAGATTCGGATCATCTGTTTGTATTGTCAAATGCTCAGCAAGGAGCACAAGATCCTTAACATCTACTATGCCGTCACCGAAAGGCATCGGGGCAATATCATATAACGGCTCGTCTGTATGCCAGTAGTCCAGCATCATAACTACGTCTGAACTGTCCACAATTCCGTCACTGTTAAAATCAACGACCGGCAGGATTGATACCTGCCACAGGTCAAAATCACCAGAACCACCGGAGCGGGTGGAGAAGAAGTAGAGGATTGAACCATCGACCGAGATACTCGGCCCTTGGTCGTTAGCTGAACCGTTGACCATCGGCCCAAGATTCATCGGTTCACCCCACGGGTCTGAGACGGTTGCTCGCGTTGTTACCCATATGTCCGTCCCTCCATATCCGCCGGGGCGGGGGCTTGGAAAGTCACTAAAGAAGAGCATCAGACCATCGGTCGAAATACTCGGCGCACCGTCGCTCGCCGAACTGTTGATAGCCTGGCCAAGATTCACTGGCTCTCCCCATGGTTCTGAGACGGTTGCCCGCTTCGCCACCCAAAGGTCGCGATTACCATACCCCCCGCCCCGATTGGACTCAATGTAGAGGGATAGGCCATCGGCTGAGATGCAGACGTCGCTATCATCAGCCGAACTGTTGATGGTCGGCCCAAGGTTCACTGCCTCTCCCCAGGGTTCGGATGCTATTGTCCGCTTCGCAACCCACAGGTCGTATCCACCTGATCCACCCGCCCTGTTTGATGCAAAGTATAGTTCCAGTCCATCAGTCGAGATACTCAACTCACCATCCCAAGCTGAACTGTTGATAGCCTGGCCAAGGTTAACTGGCTCCCCCCAATAATCATCTGTCGATTCCCGTGTCGCAATCCATAAGTCGGCTGAGCCACTCCCACCGGGTCGAAGGGAAATAAAGAAAAGTGACAGGCCGTCAGCCGAAATACTAGGCGCACCGTCGCCATACGAGCTATTCACAATTTGTCCTAGATTGATAGGAGCATCGAAGATAAAGTCCGCTTTAGCTATATA
>CAZHBL010000873.1:0-2165 GCA_964530105.1 uncultured Pirellulales bacterium
TTTCGGTCAATAAGGGAGACCACATGGTTTATATGTACAGCCCTGAGCTGCTCAGCGCCCAGCAGGAGCTTCTCCAGGCATTGAAGTCTTCAAAAAGAGTTAAGTCCGACAACTCTGAGATCATGCGAGACCTTACGTCCGAGACACTTGACGCCGTGAGGGAAAAACTGCGATTATTGGGTTTATCCGCCGAACAGATAGCCGAAGTAGAAAACCGTGGCAAGGCCACCGATCATATTACAATATATGCCCCTATAAGCGGTATTGTCGTGCATAAAAACGCGCTCGAAGGCATGTATGTCAATACAGGGACTCGAATATATACCGTTGCCGACCTGAGCCACGTATGGGTAAAGCTCGATGCTTACGAATCGGACCTTAGCTGGTTGCGATTTGGGCAACAGGTGGAGTTTACAACAGTTTCTCTTCCGGGCGAGCTTTTTAGAGGGATCATCTCGTTTATAGACCCGGTGCTCGATCCTGCCACGCGAACGGTCAAGGTGCGCGTTGACGTGCCCAACCAGGACGGAAAACTAAAGCCGGAAATGTTCGTAAAAGCAATCGCCAGGGCCGACGTAGCCGCGGCCGGCAAAGTGATGGAACCGAGGCTTGCCGGTAAATGGATATGTCCCATGCACCCTTCGGTTATAAAGAATGTGCCGGGCAATTGTGATATTTGTGGAATGCCGTTAGTTAAGACAGAGTCTCTCGGATACGTCAGCGCCGATCCGCAGGATTCCGAGAAACCTCTGGTTATTCCCGTTACGGCGGCGCTGATAACCGGTACAAGAGCAATTGTTTATGTAGAGGTTCCGAATGCGGACAAACCAACCTATGAAGGCAGGGAAATCGTCCTGGGACCGCGGGCCGGCGATTATTACATCGTGCGCAACGGTCTCGAAGAAGGCCAGCGTGTTGTCACCCGGGGCAACTTCAAAATCGACAGTGCACTACAGATTCAGGCCAAACCGAGTATGATGACCCCTGAAGTAGGCGGCGGTTCGAGCGGGCACATGCACATGGGGATGTCTAAACCTTCTGCTGAGATGGAAGGCGAAGGTCAAATGACTATGGCTTTGCCGGCAATGTCCCGTCAGCAGCTCGACTCAGTGATTGCCGCATCAGATGTCGTTATAGATGCCGTGAAGGATTTAGACCTGTCTCAGATACATCTGGCTTTTATTGAGCTTGCCAAAACTATCAAACAGGTGGATATGACACTGTTAGAGGGACATACTCACATGCTGTGGATGGAAATGTCCATGAGACTGGATAACGATGCCGTGGAGGGCCAACAGTCGGAAACTCTGCATGAAGCTCAAAGAGTGGTTGAGTCCCTCAAGACAAACGTTTCGGCGTTAAAGTCAAAGTTTGGCCTGATGCAAGGCAACGATATGAAAGTCGGAGGTCATCGGCATGACTGAGAATTACGCAGAGTTTACGCCGGAACAGAAGTCTCTCGTAGGCAGGCTGTTGAGGTTCTGTCTAACCAACAAGCTTGTGGTCGGATTAATAGTGCTGTTCGTCATTGCATTGGGTATTTATGTGGCACCGTTCGATTGGAATCTCGGAGGTTTTCCGCGCGATCCCGTCCCTACCGATGCGATTCCGGATATTGGTGAGAATCAGCAGATTGTATTTACTGAGTGGATGGGCCGTTCGCCTCAGGACGTCGAAGACCAGATAAGCTATCCGCTGACGATATCTCTCTTAGGCGTTCCCGGCGTCAAAACAATTCGAAGCTATTCCTTCTTTGGTTTCTCCAGCATTTATATCATCTTCAAGGAAAAAATCGATTTTTACTGGTCCCGCAGCCGCGTTTTGGAAAAGCTGAACAGCCTGCCCGCCGGTACGCTTCCTGAAGGGGTCCAGCCGGCGCTGGGGCCTGATGCGACGGCTTTGGGGCAAATTTACTGGTATACACTTGAAGGCCGGGACCCGAACGACAAGCCGGCGGGCGGATGGGATTTGGAGGAGCTTCGCACAATACAGGACTGGTATATTCGTTATGCCCTGCTTTCCGCAGATGGTGTAAGTGAAGTTGCATCGGTCGGTGGTTTTGTTCGTGAATATCAAATCGACGTCGATCCGGATGCTATGCGGGCATATAACGTGACACTTCCGGAAGTTTATACGGCCGTTAAAGGCTCGAACGTTGACGTCGG
>CAZHBL010000874.1:0-2165 GCA_964530105.1 uncultured Pirellulales bacterium
CGGCCTGAATGTCGATATTTTCAATAAGTCAATAACATCGAGTAGATGGATTCCTGTTTTTTGTGGGGATCGCAGACTGATTCTGGCGAAGAAACGGCGAAAGGTAGCGGCATGAAATTTTTGCAAATAATGCGTTCTAAGCACTGGGCCAAAAATGTGTTTGTGTTTGCGGCCCTGATATTCGGGCATAAAATTACCGACCCTCTTGCTGTCGGCAGGGTTATTGGCGCTTTTTTCTGCTTCTGTTTAGCTGCTTCGGCTATTTACATTTTCAATGACATTATTGACAGCGGGACGGACGGACTTCATCCAGAAAAACGCAAACGGCCCATCGCGGCGGGGAGTGTCAGTATAGGCTCGGCCGCCGTGGTGTCCGTTCTATGCGCTGCGGCGGCAATTGTCGGCAGTTTCTTGCTTGCTCGAAGCTTTGCAACTGTCATCCTGGCATATATTGTGCTGATGATTCTCTATTCGCTCTTGTTCAAGAGAATGATGATTATGGACTGCGTGGTCATATCAATAGGTTTCTGCTTGCGGGCTATCGCCGGGGCTATCGTGGTTGGTGTATTTATCTCTCCATGGCTGATCATCTGCACTTTTGCCCTGTGCCTGTTTTTAGCGTTCAGCAAACGCCGGGGCGAAATATTCCTGCTTCGTGAAAACAGCGAATCATTTCGCCAGACATTGGCCGGCTATACGCCCGAGCTGCTTGCTCACATGCTTGATGTCACCAGCGGCCTGGCAGTAGTATGTTTTCTGCTGTATGCGATGGATGACAGAACACTGCGGATTTTCGGCACGAATAATCTTGTATATACTACGCCGCTGGTTCTGTACTGCATTTTCCGTTTCAGTTTGTTAATACAACAGGGCAGATTCTCAGACCCGCTGCAGCTTATGTACAAGGATTTGCCGTTTCAGATCGGCCTTGTGCTTTGGGTTTTATCTTGTATCGGGATAATTTACGCCGACAAGCTCGGTTTCGGCGGCACCTAATGCCGTTTCTATTATATTAACAGATCGAATGTGGGACGATTTACTATGGCCGAACAGAGATTACAAAAAGTCCTCGCGGCGGCGGGTATTGATTCGCGGAGAAAATGCGAGGAGCTGATACTCAGTGGAGAGGTCAGGGTGAATCGCAAAGTTGTGGACGAGCTGCCCGCCTTCGTTGATCCGGATAAAGATATTATCACTGTGTATGGAAAAAAAATTCGTGCCGCACAGAAAGTCTATTTCCTTTTGAACAAGCCCAAGGGCGTGATCTGCACAAATCGCGATCCCCGAGGCAGAAAAAAGGCCATAGACCTTATTCACACTAATGAGCGTATCTTTTGTGTCGGCAGACTCGATGCCGATACAACGGGCCTGATTATTCTTACCAACGACAGCGAGCTGACGAACAAGCTTACACATCCCAGATACGGAATTGCAAAGACCTATGTCGTCAGGATTAATGGTGAGATTGCCGGAGAACAGGTTGGAAAGTTAAAAAAAGGAGTCTGGCTGGCGGAAGGCAAAACCGGCAGGGCGTCAGTAAAAATATTACAACGCAGACATAACGAATCTTCAATTGAAATTACCATCAAACAAGGCCTGAACCGCCAGGTTCGCAGAATGCTGGCAAATGTCGGTTTGCCTGTTAAATCACTAACGAGAACACATTTCGGCAAGCTTACCATCCGAGGCCTTGGCGTCGGCAAATTCAGAACATTAACCAGGATCGAAGTCGCACACCTGAAAAAAATTACCGCCGACTAAACTGTTTTATAAGCATGTCCACATGAATTTCAAAGGCAATTACCTTCTGGCCGGAGTGATTTTCCAGCAGGTGGAAAAGATACTTCCCGAACGGATTAGAAGTTACAGGGCCGATGATCGTCCTTTCCCGACCGAGGCCGAATGTGCTCGGGATTTGACGTATACGGATTGGGACCGGTACAACATTGCCGAGAAGGTTCTCAATGATTATATAAAGCAGGCGCCTTTCACGAATCAGCTCTACCACAATCAGCGGGTCAGGCAAATGGAGCTTCAAATCGATGCTTATAAGGCAGCTATTTCCCCGGAGATTATTAACGAAGTTGAAGCTCAGTATCGCCGGGCTATTGAGCAAACGCCATCGGACTGGTGGCTGTATTGGAAATACGGCTAATTACTTGAAG
>CAZHBL010000875.1:0-2160 GCA_964530105.1 uncultured Pirellulales bacterium
GAGTAAATGCACTGCCTTGCGGGGCCCGAGATGGACCGTTTCGACGATACGAATTGCTTTGCCCGGCAGGTTAGTGATCTTTGGCAGGAGCTTTTTGGAAACGTAAATCGCCGCTACAAATAGAGCAAGAACAAATAAAACCGCAAGTACTGCTCTAATGGAAAAAACTGCTCCACCGGGGTTAAAGTCCGATCCACTGAAAAAATTGGGATCATTGGCAAACAAGGGACTATTTGTCGATTCTGTTCCTGCTTGCGGCTGGTTGGGATCGAGCTTTGATTTTTCAGACCCCATTCCATTGGAAGCGGGCTGGGCCGAGCAGATAACCAGCACAACGGCAACCAACACAACCGCTATCAAAAACACAATGTTTTTTTTCTTATATTCAACCACACTTCAAAGCACAAAAAACAATTCTTGGGCTGCCATTTCGCGACATACTACAAGCGCACGAATATGTATTATGAGTGCAAATAGCGTGCCGGAATGCTAAAATGGGCTTTGATACACCGCCAGCAGCGATTTTTATTCAAGAATCGCGAGCACGAACATAAAAGTTGTCGAAAAACTTGACAAGCGTATAAATTAATCACTCGCCCTTAAAACTGCGATCAGTATCTGCGAATGATTCGAAATCGGGCTGTCCCGTCCGACCCAATCACCTCCCGGGCCCGCTCCCCAGGAATAAACAGACCATTTGGATCGGTCGCCGGTGAGACTACGCCGCGATTGAGTTGCCCCAGCCGCAGACAGAGCACCCCGCAGAAAATCCGCCACAGTTCGGGCACGCCTCGCCGAGAGTAACCACTGCTCTTTTTCATTCTGTCCGTCAGAGGCCAGGCCGAGGACATATAGATCGACCGGCTTTCGGCCGACATTCTGCTGTAAATCCAGGCAAAATCCACTCAGGAACTTCCTCGCCGGCTCATCCAGATCATCGCTACCAGGCGGAAAGTGAACGTTAGCTACCGAAAAACTGGTCCTTTCAGCGACAATTTGTGAAGGCACAATTGTTGTCATTTGCTTAAGTTTTTCAAGAATACGGCGAAGCTCTTCCGCCCTTGCATCAATAGTTCTTCGTTCAGCCACCTCATCGGGATTATTTATGTAGTGGTTGTTTTGAAGGTTGCCCAAGTTAATTACTTCCCCCTTTTCGAAAAACACTCCCAGCCCGATGTACCTAATCGACTCCAGAAAAGCGTCTCTGCCTTTGTTAAAAAGCTCGGGATCCTGGGTAGAAGCCAGTGATAGCAGCATTACGAAGAAAGTAAGCAGCAGCGTGACCATATCTGAAAAAGTCACGATATAACCCGGGACTTTAGGACCTCCATCCTCGATGATTAGACGCGGACGCTTCAATTGTAAATGCTCCGTTGCAATAAAACTATTTCAACCGTGCGTTCAGTTTCAGCCGGCCCCGTGCCCGGCTCACCATTCCCAAAACTCTTTTTAGCCAAGGTGCTTTCGGCCGAGATGCTGAAACGATCACTGTTAAGGTTTTGCTCTTTAGTGAGATATTCCATCACCGCCCATGCCCGTGGCAGGCCAAAGTTTTCACTGGCTTGATCATTTACCGGCCCGTTTTCACTGACAACGATCCGGCTTGGGGATTCTTTTAAGAACGGCGCCATTATATCCATAATACGGTATCCCTCCGGCGAAAGAGTTGATCCTTTAGCCCAAAAAACCTTCTTCGATGAGATTAAGAAAGCCACGCCGGTCGTGAGATTAATAATCTTCGCCTCTTTCAACAAGCCGTCCTTCGATCCCTGCTCCGAAGTTGTTGTCTCGCTGCCTTTGTCCAGTTCAGCTACATGTCTGATCGGAGACAGATACAACAACGCTTCTCTCTCGGGTCGGGTCTTCGGAATAATACTGCTAAAAGCCTTTGAGTATATTACCTTTAACTGCCGAAAGATCCCTTTGTCGTCAAAAGAGGAGAAACTCAAAAGAAGCACAAAGAACGTTAACAACAGCGTCATACAATCACTGAAAGTCACCATCCATTCCGGTGCGCCCGGTTCATCATCGGATTCCACCTGTTTGTTAGCGCGCCCCATTATATATTCGCCTTGACTTCTTCTCGCCTGCTCTGTGAGATATACGCCTGCATTTTTTCTCGAATCGTAGTCGGATTATCACCTTGCGCGATAGCACAGA
>CAZHBL010000876.1:0-2154 GCA_964530105.1 uncultured Pirellulales bacterium
ACCATGAGATGGCGGTCGCGATTGCCGACTGCAAAGCCGTCTGCGTACCGACCGATGACAACTACCAGTTGCAGCCGGAGGCAATCACCGCCGCAATCACGGACAGAACCAGGGCCGTCGTAACAATCTCGCCCAACAATCCAACCGGCGCGGTCTATAGCGAATCGGACTTACGGCGGGTCAACAAAATCTGCCGCAGCAACGGCATCTACCACATCAGCGACGAAGCATACGAATACTTCACATACGACGATACCAGGCACTTTTCGCCCGGCTCGATTGACGGGGCCGCCGAGCACACGATTTCGCTGTTTTCTCTCTCGAAAGCGTACGGCTTCGCGAGTTGGCGGATCGGCTTTATGGTCATACCCGAGCATCTTTTCATGCCGGTCCGCAAGATTCAGGATACCAACCTGATCTGCGCCCCGGTCATCTCGCAGTGGGCCGCCGTCGGCGCGATGAAAGCAGGCCGGTCGTACTGCCGCCAAAAGCTGGAAATGACCACCGAAATCCGCCGGATATGCCTGGATGAGCTGGCCGGAATCGCCGATTTGGTCACCGTTCCTCCTGCAAACGGAGCCTTTTATTTTCTGCTGCGAGTGCGCAAGGATTCGGATCCCATGGAGCTTGTCCGGCAACTAATCGAACAGCATAAAGTCGCCGTCATCCCCGGCATGACTTTCGGCATGGAAGATACGTGTTACTTGCGGGTTGCCTATGGCGCTCTCCAGAAACAAACCGCCGCCGAAGGCATCGGAAGACTCGTAAAAGGGCTGAAACAAATCCTGCGTTAATGAGTGAATGCACATATGAGTTAACGCAGTTTGACGAAGCTAACCCACTCCTCAAATATAAGTATTTGTGTTTTCTCCACTCCAAGTCGTATTCTACTCATACAAGGCTCGCTTCACGTTACACGAGATAAGTCTCAAATTCTGTTTTTCAGCTCAACAACTACAATTCGCTCCAAAATCCCCGTTCAATTCTCAGGAAACCCGCGGTTTTGGGGGATTTTTTATTAAATTTAATGATTACACAACTGTTTGTGCCGTGATTTAGTAAGCAGGGAGAGGGTATTGACCGACCTACCTTAATATGTTAAAATAAGTAAAGTTGAAGAATTTAGTTTTACTTGTTTAAGACCCATAATACGGCATCCCGCGTAAATTGAGGGGGGCCACGTTGTTCTGGTTTCTAAACATCGTAACGCCGATAAGTTTTTTTCTGCTTTGAGGCACAAAGAAATACAGCCGGGAGCATCAGTTCGGTTGGCCGGAGCTGAAAAATGGGAATATTCCGGATTAAAGCCTGCTGTTGACAATTTAAATCGTTGAAGAACAAGGAGATATGAAATGCCCAGTCCTATGGACTCCGACGTAAGGCGTTCTGCCGCAAGGCATCCCTTACGTGACTTTCGGTACTTGCTCAGAGCCGTCGAAATCTTTTCGCTTTCTTTGATATTGGTTGCATTTTTAGCCGGTCCGGCTTGTGCTCAGCCTGACCCGGATGACGATCCCAACGAGTACGAAAATCAGGAAATTTTTACTACGCCCGTAATCAGCGAGTTCATGGCGAGCAACGGCAGTAAAGACCCGCTCGAAGAAGGAGAACTGCTCGATGAAGACGGCGATTCTTCCGATTGGATTGAGATTTACAATCCGACGGGCCAGGCCGTCCATCTGGGCGGCTGGTACCTGACAAACGACGCCGATAATCTCGAACAGTGGAAGTTTCCGAACGGTGTGGCGATAAATCCGGGGCAGTTCCTCGTGGTCTTCGCTTCGGGCAAAAACCGGGCGGTGGCCGGGGCCGAACTGCACACCAACTTTAGTCTAAACATCGCCGGTGAGTACCTGGCGCTCGTACAAAGCGACGGCGAGACAATCGCCCACGAATATAGCCCGAAATTCCCGCAGCAGTTGACCGATGTCTCGTACGGCCTGGGGCAATACGCTACATCGCTTATACCCCCGGGAGCGAGGGCTTCTTATCGGGTCCCTACGGCCGACGACGAAGGCAAAGACTGGACCGCGCTTGACTTCGACGACTCGGGGTGGAAAACCGGGCCGACCGGCATCGGCTTCGGCAGTACCACTCCCGGATTCGAAGTGATTTACTATAAGGCGAATACCGCCGTCGGCGACCTGGACACCG
>CAZHBL010000877.1:0-2154 GCA_964530105.1 uncultured Pirellulales bacterium
TCTCGCTTTATGCCGAGAGGTTTGGGATGTTAAGCGGAAACGAAGGCAATTTAGGAGATAATGATATGAAGTTCCTCCCAGACAAGAATAACATTCCGTGGCTGTGGATACTAATAGCTGTTTTTGCGGCAATCGTAATCTATCGAGTAGGCTTCCATACTCCTATACCAGCCTTTAATGAAGAAGCTTTAAAGTCTTTCGGCATACAAGTAATAGAGAATCAACAGGATAAGGCAGAACCAGTATTTCAGACGCCTTATGCGGTTGATCTGATGAAGGAACCGCTGAAGGAGCCCCGATACGGCTCAGAACATCCACTATACTTCTGTGTGGTCTTTGGAAAAGAGGGCAAAAACCCGATGTTGGGTGTGGTCGACGAATCCGGAGGCACAGGCGCCGGATACGACGTAGCTTACGTCGACGAAAATATGAACGGTGACTTGACGGATGATTCCGCCAGGAAGTTCGCCCGAGTTAAAAGCGGGAGCCGGGCGGGTGAACTATCACCTCGGTTCGAATTCGATGGGCCGTTCGAAGGAGAGGAAAGCGCCAAATACACACTCAACATCTACTCACTGGCACCCAGATATCGCGGGAATATTCAGGGGGATGAATACTACTTTTTCTGGCATATGGACATTAAAGATTGGAACTACTTTTTCATAAACGGAAAGATGAAGCTGTTTTCCAGTGCAGCCGATGCATTGAAGGGCACCCCAGTTCTCCTCGGGGGCCAATGCAAGTGGGAGATAAGCTCTCGAATTCAGAATAGTAAATCGCTTGTTTCTGCAGGACTCAAAGACAGAAACGGCTGTACGCTGCGAATTGTCAGACAGGCAGGCAAAGCCGTATCGCCTACACTAACTCTCATCAAAGACGGTAAAGTCGAGACAGAAGAGAAAATGAAGTTTGGTTGAAGCGGCGTATGCGATACGCCCGTCATGGTGACGGACGGCACATACACCGCAAAGGTCGAACTCGATATGGGACCATATTTGGGAAGCATCAACGGACAGGAAAAACTCCAGATCAGGAAGCCTTGATCCTAATATCTCGACCACATCGCCGAACAATCGCTTGTACTCGGTCGCCCTTGCGGCGCGCCGGTGAGGCATGAAGTTAGAAGTTTCATGGTTTGAATCCTCGGGAGACTGTGTTTGTCTTCTGAGAGTCTCTTTTTTTGAACCGTTCATGGTCAAACACAAACGTTCGGTCCGAACCGGATTTTCAGGTGCTTTTCTTAATCTTTATTGGCTTGGTGTGTAGCCCAATTTCCCCCAGACGGCCTTCTGTACCTTGTGCAGGTCCTCATTGCCGGGCTGGGTGGACTCAGCGCCGTTACGGGCGGTGCCTTGCCAGTAATCGTAGTCCATCTTGGCGACCTCGACGGTGCGCGGGTCTTTCCATTTCCAGTAATCGGCGTGACCGTCGACGAAGGAGAAGTTCGTGCCGTCGCCGTGCCTGGCCGTGATCTGGTCCCACCATCGTTCCTGGTCGTACCAGATGGTCCAGCTCGCCGGACTCAGCCTGCCCTCGTCGAGAAAGACCGCTCTTTCGCCCGGGCGGCGAATCTGCATCCTGCTCTTTACGATCTGACCTTCGGCGCCGGGTATGGCGTCGTAGCCGTTCATCGCATCGACGATGGCGTATGTGACGACCTCGCCGCGTATTCCGGTCGGGCACTTGTAGAGTTTTACATCCGGGCAATAGGTATACAGCAATCCATCTATAATGCCTTGTATTCGATCCTGTTCCGAAGCACCTCGTCCGGCCCAGTATACCCAGCACGTGCCGTCCTTGTTATTGGTGCCGGTACCCGTGTTGCCGTTGATAATTTTGCCGTCGTTCTCATCGGCATACATAATCCACGCGAGCACCATCTGCTTGCAATTGTTCAGGCAAGCGGCACGTTTTCCCTGCTCTTTCACCCGGTTGAGCGCCGGCATTAAAATCGCCATCAATATCGCAATGATGGCAATCACGACCAAAAGCTCTATTAATGTGAATGCTCTTAGTTTTCGCATAACAGCCCCTTTTCTCCTTCAGGAATTTCACTATTCACCTATTAAGGATGCGCAAAGCCGGCCTTCTGTTCGGCCGGCTAACCTAATTTCCACGGTTTTCTATACTTATATTGTAACAAATTATTGGCTT
>CAZHBL010000878.1:0-2153 GCA_964530105.1 uncultured Pirellulales bacterium
TTCACCCAGCGCGGCCTCGGGCTTCGCCCTTGGCCGCAACCAAATAGTTAGACACGGATACCTATGGCACAAGTTTACACCGATTTACCCCGTGAGATAACGGTTTTACCTATCTCACGGGGTGAACACTGACAAACACTGTTTTTAGCCACGAAGAGTCACAAAAATCACAGCGAAATCGTCAATTTATGGCTTAGCCATAACAAAGCCTGATGACCTGATTAACTGATATCCATTTCCTGATAGCCTGATACCCCGATCCTCGCCGTTTTATTCTGTTTTTGTATTGCTTTTTTCCCTTTTTACTTTTGACTTTTTACTTGTTTTATCCTGTTATCCTGTCAAAAACTTTAACTGCGGATTTAAATTCACCACGAATGGACACTAATAAACGCAATAAATAAGAAATATCTGTGTTAATCCTGTAAATCCTGTCAAAAACAGGCTTTTCGCAGAAAAATATGAAAAATCTCGCTTTTTTTTCAAATTCGTAGGTAAGATTTTCCATCGACAAACGCTGTATATATAGATAGTGGAAGTTTTTCGGTTTATCTTATGGGCTGAATCCCATAAAATACGCCGTAAGAGATACTGCGATATGGCGAAAAAGGACACATCGATAGTTCTGGTCGAGCAGGTACAGAGCAAAATTCTGTTTCTGCGGGGCGAGAAGGTGATTATGGACTCAGATTTGGCGGCCCTGTATGGAGTCCCTACGAAGCGGCTCAATGAGCAGATCAAGCGCAATCATGAACGTTTTCCACCGGATTTCATGTTTCAGTTGACCGCTGAGGAGGTAGATGGTTTGAGGTCGCAAATTGCGACCACAAACAAGGGGAGCGGCGGCAGGCGCTACAAACCCTATGCATTCACGGAACACGGCGCTATTATGGCCGCGAGTGTATTAAACTCCGAGCGGGCGGTTCAGACAAGCATTAAGATGAAAACCGAAATTCCCTTGCGATATACGCAATACGCAATACGATATACGAATTTATATGAGAAGGCTTTCGAGAATGAGAATTTTAATCAGACTGTGTTACTTGAATTTTAATTCGTGAATGTCCAGTTTATGAAAAAAGACGCACTCTATCTACCGGCGAGGAAAATGCTCGCCGAAAACCGAAAAGTCTTTCTTGACATCGGCTTGTAGTTTGCATATTGTTCTTATTATTAAAAAATTTGCTCTAACGAAGGTTTAATGAAGGATAAAGTGGCTGAGCCTTAAGAAAGCGACTGAGAACTCGAATACCGAATCATCGACGTCAACAAAGACGGTAAATACCAATCAAGAAATGTTGTCATGGTGATGTTAAAGAGGATAGGAAATGACAAGTTCTGATCGTGAAAAACCTCGTTGCTTTTTGGCAATGCCCTTTGAGAAGCAAAAATATTCCTTGCGTTTAGAAGAAGCCATACACAAAGGTGCCGAGGAGGCAGGATATCAGCTCGTATCACTTCACCAGAGTTCTGTCTTACCAACAAGCACAATCCAAGAAGCAATTATTGGAGAACTTGCTCGCTCCGATTGCATTATTGCAGATGTAAGCGATCGTAATCCCAACATTTTCTTCGAATTGGGATTGGCGCAAGCTATGGGAAAAGGGATTCTACTTATATCTCGTGAGCGAGTTATTAATGAACTCCCTTTCGATATACGAGAATTTCGTGTCATTACTTATACTGAAAAATTTCATAGCTTACCTAGCCTCTCCAGACAGATTCACCGTTCGCTCCGCGATTTCCGTCGGTTTCCTCAACGTTCGCTTACGTCCTCTAATTTACTAACATCTCTGCCTTTTTTTATTGATTGGGATAGCCTTCCTCCAAGAGATGCAGAAAATCTATGCCAAGAACTCTTGTCGCAGATGGGATTTCGACGATTAAACTGGGGTAAAGGACTTCGTGGTATTGATTTAATTGCTGAATATCCGAGAAAGGATCCTGATGGTTTCGAATTCCGCGAATTGTGGTTTATTTCAACGGGTATGCATGGTCCGATTGAGAAGTTAATGGATATTGCTTTTCGTGAGCCTGAATACTTTGTGCATCGAGTTTTCAAATATTCTGAAATGCTAGAGGATAAAGTCTCTAGGAGTCTAGTACTCAGTCCCATCTATAATGTCGGATACAGTCGTTTCAATTTTATTCGG
>CAZHBL010000879.1:0-2150 GCA_964530105.1 uncultured Pirellulales bacterium
AGGCAGGTGACACACAACGCGCAGAGGACCGGCTGTTTCGCGCCAAGCGCAGCCTAGATGCCCAAGGGGAGAAAGCAGAATAGAATATTTTTTCTACGATAACTCAAACTAACTGATTCTTGTTGTCATCTCTATACGTGCTCTTGCGGGAATAGCAAATTATGTTATATTACTATTACAACCGTTTTAATTTCAGGAGATTATATTCGTGTTAGGCGGGCTCGATTATGTGGTGGTTATCGCATACCTGATCGGCATCATGCTGCTCGGGTTCTATTTCAAACGTTACGTTCATTCCTCCGCGGATTACTTTCTCGCCGGCAAATCCCTGCCGTTCTGGGCTATCGGTATGTCGATTGTCGTCTCGGACATCGGGGCACAGGACTTCGTCGGGGTATCGGGCCAGGCGTACAGGTTCGGAATTGCCGTGGGCAATTTCGACTGGATCGGCTCTGTGCCGGCAATGCTGCTCGCGGCGTTTATTTTTATCCCGTATTTCTGGAAGGCGGGCGTCTATACTATCCCGGAGTATCTGGGCAAGCGCTACAACGATTACGTCCGCACGCTGGCCTCAGTGACATGGATTATTTTCTTTGCCTTCAATCTCGGGATTATTTTTTGGGCCAGCGCAAAACTGCTGAACACGCTGATGGGATGGCCTTTCTGGCAGTCGATCATCATTACTGCGGTCGTGGTCGGTTTTTATACATTTTGCGGAGGGCTGACCGCCGTAGTGATGACCGATGTGATTCAATTGGTCATCATGTTTGCAGGCGGGGCCCTGATTGTAATTCTGGGGCTCTACCGTGTCGGAGGCTGGGACGGCATGGTCGATAAAATCACCGCCCAGGGACATTCATTTAGCGATTATTTTCGATTAATCCAGCCTGCGGACACTAAAACTCCTTTCCCCTGGACGGGGATTCTTTTCGGCCTGACCTTCGTAATGGCCAACGCTTATATGATAGGCAACCAGGCGATCGTCCAGAGGTGCCTGGCGGCCAAAAGCGAATGGGACGCCAAGGCCAGCATGATCTGGGGGGCGTTCCTGAAAATGTTTATCCCGGTGCTGGTATTATTCCCGGGCCTTATCGCGATTGTTTTGCATCCCGGCCTTAAAGACGGCGACAACGCTTTTCCTTTGCTCGTCAAGGAATTGCTCCCCGCCGGCTGGGGATTGGTTGGATTGATATTTGCCGCCCTTCTGGCAGGTTTAATGTCCAGCATCGATTCGATGCTGAATTCGACCGCGACGTTGTGGACGAAAGATATTTACGAAAAATACATAAGAAAGGATGCTCCCGACCGGCACTACCTGATAGTGGGACGAATGGCAACGATTGTACTATTAATTTTCGGTGTGATTACATCGCCGGTAAGTCAATACTTCGCCGGGATATATGTCGCAGTACAGACCTTCCTGTCATTTTTCCAGGGGCCCGTCTTTTCGGTTCTCATGCTGGGTATTTTCTGGCGCGGCACCACACAATGGGGCGGACTGTTCGGCCTGCTGGGCGGAATTACAGTTTCCGCTTTACTATATACCTTCAAAGGATACTTGTTTGAAATCGAGGACCCGTTCCTTTATGTTTCATGGTGGTCGTTTCTGGCCGGGCTGATTATTGCTATTGTGGTCAGCCTTTTTACCAGGCCGTACCCCGATGAAAAGCTGTACGGGCTCGTATACCGGCTAGCGGAACCAAAACCAAACACGACACAAGCTGGAGCTTAAGCGAAATGTTAAAAACTATATTTAACGCTGTAAGATATGTTCTTAATTTCGGTTGGTTGGCCGGTGTTCCGATTGGTACCGCCAAGAATGTTTTTCTCGTACTGTTTGTCCTGATAGGGATTCTGGTTCTGTTTATTCCCAATGATTACATCTACAAAGGACTGAAAAAACGTAGATGGTGGCTTAACCTGAAACTCTGGGCACTGGGCGATTTGGCCTTTATTTTTATCACGTATTATATTTTCTAAAGCCTCGGAAGTCTGCTCCGCCAGCCGTCTAAAGCAGTTCCTCGGCATTGTCATATATTTTCTCAATAGCCCTGGCGATCAGATCCATATCTGCTTTTTTCCCCATCAGGATGGTATGATGAAAACAAACCGATTCTTCCGTAAAGATTCTATGGCAAACCGGCAGTTCG
>CAZHBL010000880.1:0-2148 GCA_964530105.1 uncultured Pirellulales bacterium
AAGAAATTCACGACTATTACCAGAAGAAATATCTGGATGAAAACAGGATTGACCTGCCCGACTTTAAAGTTTTACAATATCTCGCACTTCGAGATTTCCTGGATGACTGGCAATACGTACCCAACTTGAGGTTAAGTCTGCTTGCACGGATAGAAGTCGAACGGCCTGAGCTTGCCGAGAAGCTCAAGCCATGGAAAGAAGATATTGAAAAGCAGAAGGAAAAGGTCAGGCAGCAGGAACAGGAATTGATTAAAAGCTTTGAACAGTGAGCTTCATGGACATGAGCGTTTTTGCGGATGCACAATACTCTCTCGCAACAACTGACAGCCTCGCAACGAAAAGCGGTCTTTCATACTGAAGGGCCGTTGCTTGTTCTTGCCGGTCCGGGCAGCGGCAAAACCCGCGTCATCACATATCGAATCGCAGCACTAATAAATTCGGGCGTTCGGCCATATAATATCTGTGCAATCACCTTCACGAACAAGGCCGCCGAGGAGATGCGCCAAAGGGCATTCACTCTTGGCGCTTCCGCCGGTGCGTATATCAGCACGTTCCATTCTTTGTGTGTCAGAATCCTTCGCCAGTATGCGGATCAGGCCGGAATCCATCCGAACTTCAGCATCTATGACAGCTCCGACCAGGCCAGATGTATCAAGCAGGCGGTTAAAAATTGTAAACTGGATACCACAAATTTTTCACCTGCCCGAATGCTCGATGCGATTTCCACGCTGAAAAACAAGCTGATCGACGCCGAATCTTTCAAAACCGATGCGTTCGATTTTTTTTCCACAAAATTAGCCGAAATATATCTGAGCTATCAGAATATCCTGAGTGAACTCAACGGGCTCGATTTTGACGACCTGCTTATGAAAACGGCCTTTTTGCTCCGTGATTATCCGGAGATCTGCTGTGAGCTTGGCGATCGTTTCAAGTTTCTGCTCATAGACGAATATCAAGATACAAACCACGCCCAGTATTCAATCGCCAAGGCCCTTGCTTCGAACCATAATAATATTTGTGCAACCGGCGATCCGGACCAGTCTATCTACCGCTGGCGAGGCGCCGACATTCGCAACATACTGGCCTTCGAAAGCGACTGGCCCAATGCCACCGTTGTCAAGCTCGAGGAAAATTTTCGCAGCACTGCGAATATTCTCGCCGTGGCGGATCATTTGATTGCGTTTAACCGGAACAGGAAAATTAAAAAGCTCATCCCGACAAAACCCGAGGGCGTGAGTATTCGTGTCACGGGATTCGAAGATGAGAATGCCGAGGCCCACGCGGTTGCTCAGCAGGTAAAAGAGCTTACCGGGAAAGGCCCTGCACTTAATGACATGGCAGTATTCTATCGTGTCAATGCCCAGAGCCGCGCGCTCGAAGAGGCATTCGTCCGCAATAAATTACCATACCAGATTGTTCGGGGCGTGGAATTCTACAGAAGAAAAGAAATCCGCGACCTGCTCGCATATTTGAAAGTCCTTGTCAATCCCAGCGATGAAATCGCGCTTTTGCGTATCATCAACACGCCCGCCCGCGGCATAGGAAAAGTAACAACCGACAGGGTCTCAGTTTATGCCGGCCGGCACAATATCAGCTTCTTCGAAGCACTGAAAAAATCAAAACATATCGAGTCTCTTTCCAAAGCGGCGAAAGCCAAGCTCACCGTTTTTGTCAACATGCTCGAACAGTTCGCCAAAGACGTAGCCGGCAAGGTAGCACCGCTCGCCGAGCGTGTCTTTACCGAATCGGGCATGGCTGAATCTCTTCGTGCCGGCGGCCCTGAAGGCCTGAACGCGATGGAGAACCTCAACGAACTGATAAACAGCGCCGCTGAGTACGACAAGCAGGCCGAGGAGCCTTCATTGCTCGATTATCTCCAGCAAATATCGCTTTTTAGTGACACCGATGCTTACGACGCCGCCAGCGACCGTGTTGCGCTGATGACACTGCACGCTGCAAAGGGACTTGAATTCGAACACGTCTTTATAGCCGGCGTCGAAGACGGTTTACTGCCGCACGAAAGAAGTAACACAGGCGAGGATGATGAACAATTGGAGGAGGAACGCAGGCTCTTTTTTGTCGGAATTACGCGTGCCAAAGCGGATTTGTTTATCAGTTACGCCCGCTACCGAACTGTGCGAGGCCAGT
>CAZHBL010000881.1:0-2142 GCA_964530105.1 uncultured Pirellulales bacterium
AAGTTAATCGTATAAATGAGTTAGAACTCTTTAATAATGTTAGACAGTAAAACTACAGACTACCTATTTTGAGCGCCAGAAAAAATTGTCACACCCCAATGAGTATTCGGTGAATAACGAATCACGCCTATCTTTTTACATCTGCCTGGAATATCCATGAGGTACAAAACGTGAGCATAAATTCAGAAGGCACGTTACCAAAACACCTCTTAGTGCCTATTATAAGTAGAGAAGATAATCTTGTTAATTTACAGTCTTTCACATGCTTGTAATTGTTGAAGGAGTTCGACGAAATGGTACAGATAAAGTCTATCAAAAGATGGGGGCAAAAGCCGGGCCGGAATCTGATCCACAGGTTTTCCATCGAACGTGCCGTACCGGCTAATCGTTGCGGAATCAGAATATGTTCGGCGATCATAGCGCTCTGCTGGGCAACCACATGTTTCGCCGGAGGCTCCGGCCCAGGAATTGGAATCAAAGTGGGCACCCAAACTCTGGACAGCCCCGCCGACTTCGACAAAACAACACGGGCTCGATTCGAGCTGGAACTCGCCAGCCCTCGATTCGGCAACGACTACTTCGACCTGGCTCTAACATTCGGCGGCTCATCGCTCGGCTCTTCTCATGACGAATACGCAGAATTCGATGATGGTGTGCTGATTGAAGAATTTTATACGGATGATTACTCCCTTTTCGACCTCCGCCTTGCCGGGCGTTTGTATCCATTAGGCGATAGTAGCTGGCTCCAGCCATATGTTGGGGCGGGCATCGGATACTTCTGGTTTCTCGATTCATGGGAATACGAATATTACGAAACCTCTGAAGATGCGTACATTCCCGGCGTGTTTTATACATATTCTGAAGCCGGAGAGGACAGGGATACACCAGCCCATGGCTTTTTTCCTTTCGTCACGGCCGGCATGATGGTTCCGGTCTCATCAAATGTCGAACTGCAGTTCGAGTTTCAATATCATTTCGATAAGAAAGATGCAGGTTTCGACTTCGGAGGCCCTGTCTACATGTTAGGCTGCCTTTTCCGATTTTAGAGGCAAGAAAAAAGTCCGTATCAGGCTTGTTCGGATCCGGGTAAGGCATCTTGTTTTTCGCCCGCGATCAAATGCGGCAGGCCCTCTTCCAGCTCCATATGTTCGGTCAGGTCCGGAGCGATCTCCGTCAAAAAACGGCTCGGCTTCATCATTATCAGGCTGCGGGACCGGTTACGGTAAAGCTGCGGTGCGACAAGATACAACTCGTCTTTGGCCCGGGTCACGGCCACGTGGAAGACACGCCTTTCTTCCTCCAGATCCTCCTGTGTATTGATAGCCAGGTCCGTCGGAAACCTGCCGTCCGCCAGCCAGGGAATGAAAACAACAGGCCATTCCAGCCCCTTGGCCTGATGAACCGTGCTGAGTATTACGAATTCCTGTTCGGTTGGCCCGGTCACTACGTTCTCACCGGAAAATTCTCCCGATAAGGCGACATCGGCAAGGAAGGCCTCAACTGTATTGTACTGGGCGGCAAAATTGGCCAAAGCTCGAATATCCTGCTTGCGAAGCTCGGCTCGGTCATAATGAGAAATAAGGTAGTCATCGTAGCAGCGTTCCAGCACGGCGTCGATAATCTCTGCGGGGGAATTAAGCTTCGCCAATTCCCCGAGAAGCCCGACAAAATCAACGTAGAAAGGTCTTGCACCGGCAGGAAGCAGGCCGGCCGTCTCCGGCCTGCAAGCCAGCTCGAATGTCTCGTCCGCCTGGCTGATATGCTGCCACACCCTGCGAGATATAGCGCTGCCAACCCGGGGCAGCATCTTGAGCAGCCGAAGCCAAGCCAGCTCATCTTGCGGATTTTGAAGGATCCGCATATAACATAACACGTCTTTCATGTGGGCCTGTTCGAAGAAGCGCAGGCCGCCCCGAACGTTAAACGGAATGTTGCGACGCTGGAATTCCAGTTGAATCTCAAGCGAATGCCAGTGGCTGCGATACAATACGGCAATATCGTTTAGATTCCGGCCTTCATCGAGCAGGTGCAGCACATACTCAGCGATGAAACGAGCCTGGACGTAGTGGTCCTGGGTGGTGACAATGGCGGGTTTCAATCCCGACGGCCTTTTGGCGTGAAGTGTTTTGTCAAGTCGACGGC
>CAZHBL010000882.1:0-2135 GCA_964530105.1 uncultured Pirellulales bacterium
AGCTGGATAGAGATAGGTGTTTCAAACAAAGACACTTTGGTTGTCAGAATTGACCAGTCCAGCAAGATACCTGCAACAATTTTTCTACGGGCTATGGATCCTGCCTATAGTACAACAGAACAAATCCTGCGCTTATTTTATCCAACGAAAGCGGTGCCGATTACTAAACTTACGCCGACGATGTGGGCCGTCGAACCGGTCGTGGACAAAGAATCTGGTGAAATCATAGTCAAAGCCGGCGCACAAATCAGCGATAAGGTTTCTTTAATACAAGCAGCATATGAAGCGCCCAAAGAGAAAAGTGCCAAGAAACAAGCAAAAGCTAAAAAGTCGAAAGAGTCAATTACTATAGAAGTGATTGAGACTGCTCGAGATACTCTCATCTTAAACACCCTTGCTGAGGATGATTGCCAAAGCCACGAACAATCGCTGTTGAAGTTTTATATGAGATTGAGACCCGGCAATCCGCCCAATAAAGAGAAGGCGAAAACCTTCTTTGCAGAAAAATTCTTTGATTCGAACCGTTACCGTCTCGGGAAAGTTGGCAGGTTCAGGATAAATCGTAAGTTTGACCAGAACATTGACGAAAATGAGATGACGCTTCGGCCTGAAGACTTCCTCAATACAATGAAGTACATAATGGGTTTGCGCAACAATGAAGGCCATGTTGACGACATCGACCATCTGGGTAACAGAAGGTTGCGTACGATAGACGAGCTTGCTGCTGATGAAATCAGAAAGGGGCTGCTTAAGCTGCGCAGGACCGTCCAGGAACGGATGAGTATGAAAAGGGAAGTTGAACAGACCTTGCGTATCGCAGATTTGGTGAATTCCAAGAGCGTCTCCAGCAGTATCAACTATTTCTTCGGTCGTGGCGAGTTAAGCCAGGTTGTTGACCAAACTAATGCCTTGAGCCAATTGACTCACGAGAGACGTCTATCCGCTCTTGGACCGGGCGGGCTCAATAGAAGGCGGGCAGGCTTTGAAGTTCGTGACGTTCATATCAGCCATTACGGCAGAATTTGTCCGATTGAAACTCCCGAGGGTACGAATATCGGCCTAATTGCTTCGTTGGCGGTATTCGCTTCGATAGACGAATATGGATTTCTGCTTACACCATATACAAAAGTCAAGAACGGCAAGGTCACTGGCGAGGTCGAATGCCTACGTGCCGATCAGGAAATGAAAGCAATATTTGCACCCCCGAGCGCCGTCGATCCCCAGACCAACAAAATCAACAAAGGTTTTGTCCTTGCAAGAAAGAGTGGTGAATTGGCCCATGTTTCTAGCGATGAAGTTGATTACGTTGATATTTCACCCAAGCAAATTGTTGGGATTTCAGCTTCACTTATTCCGTTTCTGGAGCATGACGACGCGAACAGGGCCTTGATGGGTTCGAACATGCAGCGACAGGCAGTTCCGTTGCTTAGGACAGAACCACCTTTGGTTGGCACCGGCATGGAAGCAATTGTTGGCCAGAACTCAAGTATGGTCATCCGTGCCACAAACAGCGGCGTAGTTACCAATGTAGACGCAACCAATATAGTCATTAACCATACAGATGAATACAATCTCGCTAAGTTTATTGGATTAAATGAAAGAACATGTCTTAATCAAAAGCCCATAATTAAGCTTGGTGAGAAGGTTAAGGCTGGCCAGATCATAGCGGACGGTGGGGGTACCGCAGATGGCGTTCTGGCTTTAGGTAAAAATATTCTTGTGGGATTTGTTTCTTTTGACGGCTTCAACTTTGAGGACGCTATTATCATCAGCGAGAAACTCTGCAAGGATGACAGTTTTACGAGCATCCACATCGACGAATTTACAGCCGAAGTTCGTGAGACTCGCCTTGGCAAGGAAGAATTTACCTGCGATATTCCCAATGTTAGTGAAAGAGCCCTGCGGAATCTTGATGAACACGGAGTGGTACGTGAAGGAACAAGGGTCTCCCCGGGTGATATTCTCGTAGGTAAGGTGGTGCCAAAAAGCAAAACGGAACTTACACCTGAGGAAAAACTTCTACACGCCATATTCGGCAGAGCCGGCGAAGATGTCAAAAATGACTCGCTTGAGCTGCCCAGCGGATATGAAGGAGTAGTCATAAAAACAGAGAGATTCAATAGGCGTGGAGCCGG